>JBBRRG010000018.1:0-13141 GCA_038200895.1 Candidatus Nitrosocosmicus sp.
TCATTTAAGAACAGTTTTTATAAAAAGAATTTGTAAAATATAGCGGATTCTCATTATGTTCCCAGCAATTCTAAACTTGAAATTTCCATTTGATCTAACAAAAGATCAAGAAGATGCAGTGTCCGCATGGATCAAGAACAAATACAAGGGATCAATAATTTATTCCACTGGGACAGGGAAAACAGAGATAGCTTTTGAATGTGCTAAAAGAGCAGCTGCAGCAGCGATAGCAGCAAGACCAGGAGCTGAATATACTAATTCGTTCATTTTTAAAAAAGAAGGCAAAATCATAGATTATTTTAAAATATTATTTTTGGTTCCAAGAATTATTCTAATAGAACAGAATATAGAGAGGCTAAATAAATATAATATCAACAAAGAATCCATAGGGGTATTTTTTGGCGAAAAGAAGAATGAAGCCGAAATAACAATTTCCACATATCAAAGCGTAATTAACAATCATTTTTTAATTAGAAATTCAGATATGATCATACTCGATGAGGTTCATTTTATTAGTAACACTGCATTTTCATATGCAAAACTTTTCAAAATAATAAAAGAAGATCCCAAAAAAATGATTTTGGGATTGACAGCAACAATAAATGAACTTGATCCTAAATATCAGGATATAATTGAAACAATTCCCCCTGTAAAGAAATATCTAATTAAAGAAGCTGTGGAGGATAAAAGATTAGCAAAACCAGAGATATTGTCAATGGATGTAACCCTCACAAGTACCGAGAAAGAAATATACAATAAAACAAGCGAACTAATAAAAAATTTATCTTTTAAATTAAATGCATATGAACCTGGTCTCATATCCAAGATTCTATTCCAAGGCGGGATAAGATCGAAATACGCGAAAGAATGGTTTAATCAAGTAAAGATTAGAAAAGAGTTATTAAATTCATCTCAAAACAAGCTAGAAAAAGCTTCTCAAATAATAAAGAATCATAGTAATGAAAAAATAATGATTTTTAGTGAAACAATTGATTCCATTACCAAATTAAAAAATATTTTGGAGAAATACAACATACGTTCTGAAATAATCCATTCCAAAATAAAGATCAAAGAAAGAAAGTCAATTTTAGAAAAATGGGGTATTGAATTTTTTCCTCTATTATCAGTTCACACCTTAGAAATAGGATATGATATTCCACATGTAAAAATAGCTATTATCCTTTCAAATTCATCAAACATCAATCAAATTGTGCAAAGAATTGGAAGAGTGATTAGGAAAACAGAGAATAAAGAAAAAGCACTCATTTATATAATTTATGCTAAAGAAACTAGGGATAACAACATAATTAGAATGATAGATAAAGCAGTAGGTAAAAAAAGCGATAAAACGTATAGAAAATCAACTAAACAAACAAAAATCACAGATAAATTTAAATAAAAACTCATTTTGTATTTCCACCTAAAAGTAAAATAAAGTAGGAATATATTTTCATTCGATATTCTGGATAAAATATGAAGGTAAAAAATATTACAGTATTAGGTTCCGGCATAATGGGTCATGGAATTTCTCAAATTTCAGCAATGTCTGGATACAGAGTAGTTTTAAGAGATATTGAAAAACGATTTCTGGATAAAGCTATGGAAAAAGTAAAATGGTCTCTCCAAAAACTATCTGAAAAAAACAAAATTACGATAGATCAGGTTAACGAGTATTATAACAATATAACACCTGTAGTAGATCTTAAGGAAGCAGTTAAGGAAGCCGATTTAATAATAGAAGCTGTCCCTGAAGATTACAATCTCAAAAAGAAGGTTTACAAAGAACTAGATGAACTTTCAGATAATAAAGTAATATATGCATCCAATACAAGCACACTCCCTATTACCGAATTAAGTAAACTAACCAAAAATCCAAGTAAATTTATCGGTGTCCATTTTTTTAATCCACCTCAATTAATGAAACTAGTTGAAGTAATACCTGGATTGGATACAGATCCTACAATTACTAATGAAATTAGTAATTTTGTAAAAAATCTTAATAAAACTCCAATTCTATGTAAAAAAGACGTGGTGGGATTCATTGTTAATAGAATTTTTATACCACTAGTTCATGAAGCTGCGTACTGTTTAGACAGAGATAATGTTTCTATGACAATAATAGATTCTGCGGTAAAGTACAAATTGGATTTCCCAATGGGAATGTTTGAGTTAGCAGATTATACAGGGTTGGATGTAATTTATAAGGCAACATACGAGATGAACACAAGAGATAAAAAGGTAATACGCCCCCACCCAAAAATAAAAGAACTCTATGATTTAAAACAATATGGTCAAAAATCAGGCAAAGGTTTCTACGAATATAAAGGTGATTCTTACGAAAGAATAGAACTTTCTGAAGAAAAGGCATCAAAATACGACCCTATTTCAATCCTAGGGGTCGCGTCTAATAATGCGTCATGGTTAATCACAAACCAAGTTTGCAGTAAAGAAGATTTAGAAATTGCTTTAAAATTAGGCATGGGACTCAAAACAGACCTGTTCAAATTAGTCGAAACATTTGGAGTTCAAAAAGTCATAGATGAATTAAAAAATCTTGAGGAAAGATATGGAGAATTTTATCACCCTGATGATTATCTTTTATCTTTAAAATAAGAAAAATAAAAAATATATAGAATTATTTTTTATTTTTTAAATTTAAAATTTTAATAAACTGGCAATTAACATTCTTAAAAAACTAAAATAAAGGCATAAATAAAATATTATTAATAGTGTATGATATAGAAGAACATTATCTATTTTATTCAATAGAAAATAATAAAAAATACTAGATTCATTATATATTAACAGTAATTTCGATTTTCCTTAACTTAAATCTACAATGTAGAACATTGAGATATGGATATTGATTCAATAACCATCTTAATATCATTTTTATTATGCTTTAATAAATGCATTAGAGGACAAGGCATCATTCCTCATTTATTTTTAACAATTGATACATACAAGTGGTTTATTAAAAATCATAATATATATTTAAATTCAAAAGAAATATTATTCACTACAATATAAAAATTATGTATTGTATATACTTTTAATGAATTTGAATTAGACAATAATTCAATAGATATTATTTGTAAATAGATTGAGTTACAGAAAATATAAAAAAATTTAATTCCTAAATAGTCTCTCAAATAAAAAATACTATAAATATGTCAATATTTTATAATCCATCCGAATTTTCCAAAGTATTTTGAATTTTTTTTATTATAAAGTCAACAGCATGGGCGGGTGATTTCATTCTCTCTATTGCTATACGTTTCCTTTCATCCAAAAATTTTCCTCCATATATATCAGAAGTACCACCACTATTTTCGATTGAAACCATTATCTTTTTAGCCATATATCCTACACATAATTCAACTAGAGTACCTACTCCACCCCCTACAGATATTATACCATCAGATGAATAGGATACAATAAAATCTCTCGAATAACCAATACCTGTACTAATAACTATATCACAAAATTTATTGGCTTTGGAAGAATCATCTTGTGGAACAATACCCACTGTTAATCCACCATTATCTTTTGCACCTTTACAAGCATATTCCATTACACCACCAAGCCCACCACAAATTAAAACAGCATTTTTCTTTGCTATCTCCCTACCTACATCATATGCAAGGTCCAATATTTTTGTCGGTAAGGAATCTAAATTATAGCCAATTACACCGATTTGAATTTTCTTCAATTTATACTAAAACAATGAATTTGTAATTAAATCGTTGGAATCAAAAATTTATGAATAAGGTTGAATAGGTTATGATCGCATACAGAAATGTATTTATTCCCATGCTTAGATTTTTTAATTATGAGTAAGAAGGCAAAAAAGAATGCACCATTACCGGCTTCTAGTGCGGGCCTGTTACGATTTTTCGAGGATGAAACAAAAGGGATAAAAGTAAAGCCAGAAATTATATTAGGCATATCAGGAGCATTGATTGCGATCTCTATAGCATTAAAGATTTTCTTTCCAGTATAATTTCTCTTTCTCTGACTTTTAATGAGCGATTCTGAATCAGACAGTATTTCAAGTCTACATAAGAGATGGATATTTACAAACATAAATCCTACTTCAAAAAAATTTTCATATATAATAGCAATCGCGAGCTTAATAACAAATATAATAGTAATCAACTTTATAATAACTTCTCATAGTCTTGTAGAGTTTATTATTTCATCTCCTTTAATTGTTGGGGTTTTTACTGCAACTCTATTATTTGATTACCTGTCCCTTAAAGGGACACCTCTGAACAGATTTTCAAAAGTTTTACATGTATCAGCATTTGCTAGCCTGTTATGGACGCTCACAGTAATTCTTAGCTATATTTCAGGATTTATAATTTATTCAAATCATGCAGCAATTAATTCCGTCCTGCAAGGAATGTTTATGGCAATTGGATTGCGAATAGGCATTTTTGCTTCGGTATTTGGTGCATCGTTAAAGAGAGCAATCCCAATATCGTTTATACAACCATTAATAATTTTTATCATTATTTCCTTTTTATATTTCAATCATATTTTCTTTACAAATTTTTCGGTTTACTTATTTGGAGCAATAATTTTAACTACAGGAGTATTATGGGCAATAATTATAGACAGATTAGGAAGACCTAGATTTGCAAGTGCTTTTAAAATATTACAAGCTTTTCTAAAAGCATGGACTGAAAATAAATCTGAAGAAATGGAAAGAATAGCAGAAGAAAAAGCAAATTCAAGACTGGTTAAAACTTTTTTAGTGAAATTAAAATCTCAAAAAAATGTTACAATAGTACTTCCAGAGTTGCATCCAGGGCCATTCAATCCAATTGGTGGAAGTAATCTTCCTTATGATATTTTCAAGTTTTATTCAAATTCAGCCATGGTTATGCACAGTATTTCTGATCATTCATTGAATATTCCATCTCATAGAGAAGTAAAAAAATATCTAGATTCGCTAAAGAATTCAGAATTTTTAGAATCAGGTGATAAATGCACAATTCCAATTACACACTCTATAAATGATTGCAATTGTTCCGGATTTGCATTGGGCAAAAATGTTATAATATTTTTATCAAAATCCCCATCAGGAATGGAGGATATTCCACAAGCAGTCAAATTATCACTTGAACAATACTCAAAAGAATTAGGTTTTGATCACATTTTAATAATTGACTCTCACAATTCCATGGGAGAAAAAATCGAAAGCCAAGATATAAACAATTTTATATATATAGGGAAAAGATGTTTGGAAAAAATAAAAGATTCAGAACAATTTCCATTTAAAATTGGATACTCGAATAGTTTTCAAATAGAAAATATGAAAAACGAAACAAAAAAAACCCCCGATTTAGGAGATGGTCAATTTGGCTTGCTAACTATTTCAATAAAAAATAAAGAATACGGATTATGCTGGTGCGATTCTAACAACATGAAAAATGGCATAAGAGAAAAAATAATGGCCATGTTAAGAACTGAAGGATATGATATCATAGAAATTTGCACATCAGATTCACATTCAACATCAGGCAAAAGAAATACTAAAGGGTATTATACGTTAGGAGATATAACAAATGAAACAAAGATAATAAACATTTTCCGACAACTTGTAAAATTATCTCAAAAAACAATTAATGATTCAACATATGAGATCTATAAATCAGAAAGTCAAGTAATGGTTATGGGAAACGACCAATTTGACGACTATTCTAAGGCTTTAGAAAGGTCTTTCAAAGTTACTAAAATTTTTCTTGCAGTCACATTTGTCATTTATATTGCAATGTTACTAATCACTTAATTATAAAATGTATTTTTGAAAGTGATTTTCCGAATTGAATGGATGGAGAGAGATTTGAACTCTCGATCACCTGTGTGTGAGACAGGTATCTTAACCACTAGACTACCCATCCAAAAAGGCGATTTATTTAGAGATACACACTTTTATAATAATTTTTTATTTATTTATAAATTTTACACATCATTAAAAAATATAGTTAAAGATAGTATTAGGTTCCCTCGCCGTAATCTTGAAGATATTTATTTTGATTCTCAGTCAAGTTATCAATTTTGATATCCATCGAGTCCAATTTTAGTCGTGCAATTTCAAGGTCTTGTTCCCGGCTTATTTCATATATTTTATTTGTAAAGCTATTTCGATTTTCTGCAAGATGTAAAACTGAAAGAAATTGATTGGCAAAACTCATATCCATTACTTCAGAAGGATGACCTTCAGCAGCAACCAAATTTACCAATCTGCCTTCCCCGATTAGATTAATTTTATTTTCATTCTTAAGAATGAATTGTTCAACATTTTCATTTAAATTATGGGTAGAATTTGACAAACTTTCTAAATCATTAATCGATATTTCAACATTAAAATGACCAGCATTTGCAAGGATTGTACCATTTTTCATCTTCTCAATATGAGATCCCGTTATTACATCTTTACATCCAGTAGATGTAATAAAAATGTCACCTAAAGAAGATGCTTCCAACATTGTTTTAACAATATAACCATCCATTTTTGCCTTTAATGCATTAATGGGATCCACTTCGGTTACAATAACAGACGCTCCATGTCCACTACATCTAGCCGATATACCTTTTCCTACATGTCCATAGCCAGCAACTACAACCGTTTTTCCAGCCATAAGAATATTAGTGGAGCGTATAATTCCATCTAAAGCAGACTGTCCTGTTCCATATACATTATCAAAATCATGTTTAGTCTCAGCATCATTTACTGCAATAATAGGATATCGTAATTTATTATTTCTTTCAAGTGCTCTTAAACGCATAACACCCGTTGTAGTTTCTTCTGTTCCTCCCAGTATATTATTACCATACTTGTCCATTGTTTTATGAAATTCAATTGTTAGATCAGCTCCATCATCGATAGTAATATGAGGTTTAAATTTCAGTACTGAATAAATATCTTCATAATATTCTTCATTAGTAACGCCCCTACTTGCAAATACAGATAAACCACTATCTACCACTAACGAAGCAGCGATATCGTCACTAGTGCTTAAGGGGTTGCAACCTGACCAAGCGATCTCAGCACCAGCAGCATGTAATGTTTTAATTAATACAGCTGTTTCTTTAGTGACATGCAAACAACCACCAATAATTAGATTTTTTAATGGTTTAGAATCCTGAAATTTCTTTTGTAAAGATAGCAATACAGGCATGTGAGATTCTGCCCATTCTATTTTTTTCTTTCCATAAGAAGATAAAGTCTTGTCTTTGATTCGATACTCCATAAGTAAAAAAAATATAGAGACCATATATTACTTTAACATATTCTGAAAATACAAAAAGAATTTTTTGAAAAAGAAACTCAAAAAGTTGCTTATGCGCTTATCGGGAAAAAATTAGTGAGATATGTAAATTTTTTGGGAAAGTATTACAAATTAAGTGGAAAAATAGTAGAGACCGAAGCTTACGGTTGTAATAATGATGCAGCTAGTCATGCTTTTAGAAAAATAACTAATCGTAACAAAATAATGTTTGGTGATACAGGCAGGATATATATTTATTTTATTTATGGAAATCATTATTGTTTTAACATAGTAGCAAAAGATATGGACTGTACAGCAGGTGCTGTTTTGGTAAGATCGATTCAACCCATTGAAGGAGTTAATTTGATGAGAATTTTTAGAAGGACAGAAAATATAATGAATTTAACATCAGGTCCAGGAAAACTTACCCAAGCATTTAAAATATCAGAAAATCACAATGGATTTGATATTACAGCCAATAATAATAATTTTTTTTATTTGGAAGAGGACAATCAAGAAAACAGAAATTCTAATAGATTCAAAGTGTTGGAAACATATAGGATCGGCATATCTAGTGCGTTAGAAAAAAAATGGAGATATATCATGTTAAATCCAAATGATAGTTCGAATGAATATATTCCCAATCCTTTTGTTTCAAAGAGAGGTTAATTTTTAATTACAAATTAGATTAAAACCTTAAACAATTTTTAATAAATATTCCAATTGAAATAATTTAATAAATGCCACTCAGAGATTTCCTGGTACCTGAAGAACAAATTAAATTTATTTGTAAACAAGATGTTAAGTATGCTAATAAAAAATATAATTTGTTTATCACAAATAAAAGGATTTTATTATATAAAAAAAGAGGCATTTTAAATAATGCTGAGGACGTAATCTGTGAAAAGATAGAAAGACTGGAAGGACTAGAATATAAAGAAAAGGGAGGAATATTTAATTTAGCAAAAATAACGATTAAAGGAGGAATAAAAATTGATATCAAAGGTCCCTCCAAAGAAGTAAAAAATATGTTTCAAATATTAGAATGTTTAAAGAATATAAAATAAAATAAAATAAAATTTACAAAACTAGTTTTTAAATATAAGAAAACCAGGATATTCACTGGGAACAATAAAAGAAAATTAGTTTCTGTGTTTGCCGACAACCCATATATGATAGTTGTTTTTTTAATTAATTTTAAATTCAATTAATACATCAAAATTAAACGGTTTTCAATTATTTAGTTAAACTGTCAAAATTTCTTTATATAATTTTTCCCAAATTAGGCTCTTTTTTTATATTCATTATAAGAATAGATTTCCACCTTCTTTTTTAAATTATTAAACAGGCATTTCATTTAGATACACATTAGAACTATTGAACATAAAAATTAAAAAAGGAAAAGTAACAATTAATTTGCCATGGCATTTAATTATACATCTAAGACAGTTAATTTCCCATAGCGTCCAATATTTAAGCTATTTTCACCACGAAATGCTTGAGTATATCCATTTTCTATCAATACTTTATCACCTTCTTTGATCATCTTTATTTGATCATCCCACAAAGACAACTTGATATTTCCCGTGTTATCTACAATTATAGCATCAGCAACCTGTGCAGATCCTCCTGCTCTTAAATTTACTGTTCGGGGTTCTGTTATTTTTTCTACAGTACCTTCAATTGTTACATGTCTCATATCATTTGTCAATTCACTAATATTCATACTCATATTTTTAAATAGGTTTATTTAATTAATATTAATTTTATTATTTCTAATAAGATATGAATTTATAACTTATGACAAGGATCAAAAGAAATAAAAATATAACAACTGTTTAGTATTTTTGAATAAGGAGGAGTCGCGAAGCCTGGTCAAACGCGCAGGACTCAAGATCATTAAAAGGGAAATCCCGTCCTTTAGGGGTTCGTGGGTTCGAATCCCACCTCCTCCACTTGAATGAATAATAATTTAAAAAAACTAACATTAACAAATATTTAAAATGCTACTGATTCTATTATATACCCTAATATTTAATAATGCTCATGTTAAATATGCACTCAACTATAAACAGGATTATTCACCCTTGTGGAAATATATTAGTAATTTTGTTAAATGTTAAATTTAATATATAAAGCTCATTATTGCATAGTCAAAGAGCAATTAAATAAATTTTATTCCATTATAATTGACTTATAATGAATTACCATTACCAAATACAAAATGGCGGCAATTTTATAATGAATAATAATAATCCAGATTTAATATAATAAATTATTAATTTTAAAAAGAAATGACAAATATATTATTCAAGCAATAACATAACTATTAGCAGTTGATATAAATAAGAAAAAATTATACTTTTACATTATTTTTTTACAACATAAAAATCTAAAAATTTAAGATTATTTTTTCTAAGAGCTTTAGAAAGATAATATTCAATAACAGAATAGAAACCAGGGAATGATTCAATTAGTCCTATTAAAGGACAGAATATTAATGTTTGAATATGTAAATAAATTCTTTTATAAAAACCAATCTTAGCATATCTAAGATTTAAGAATAGGCCGACTTGATAAGACATTAACCAAATTATGCTTGAAAATAATAACACTAAACCTAAACTACTATCGAAAATTTGAATGTCAGTTAATGGTTTAAAGACTTCGCTTGATGAGTTTGAGATATAGTGTAGTCTATCCATCCATACTGAAATATCAAATCCCATATTGTAAGTCCAATCAAAGCGAATATATGAAAAAATACTTGATATTTTTGGAATATTTACATATAATGTCAAACTGAGAGAAATTATACCCGAAATAAAAGATAAAAAGAAAGATGTACATCTATAAATCAATCGTAATTTAAATAATTTAGAAAAACTTTCGATATTTTGTAAATTTCCTATTATCCACCTCCTTCTTTGCATAAAATGATCTTTTATATTAAGAGGTGGCTGTTCTAATAAAATACCACCATGCCAACCCATAGAGTTTTTCCCATATTTTTTATAAATCTCATATCCAAATCGCTGATCTTCTGCTAATATTGGACCAAATTCCCAACCAATTGTATCCTCAACGTCAGACCTAACTAACAAATTACTTCCATGCATATGTATAGGCGGAGGATTATTCATATGAGTAACACACTCAAAACAACCAAAAGATCTAGGAGATTCTGCCAAAGCGGTAATTCTATTTGCGGCTTCAAATTTTAGGGGATAGAAAATTGGACCCTCTCCAGCAACACCTCTTTTTTCACGAATAAATTTCAATATTGAAAGAATAGTTTGACGAACAACATAGCTTTCATCATCCATGTGAAAAATCCAGTAATCCGAAGAATGTTGATTATTTTTTCTTCTGTATTCTACCGCATATTGCAATGCCCTTGCTTTTTTTATTGCGTTAGGCTTGAATTTTTTACTCACGCATAAAACCTTACATAAAGCAGAATCTAATGTATTAGTGTCATTATAATCTTCAGTAACAACAGATATTTCATATTTATAATACTTAATTCCATTACATGAATCGATGATTGAATCTATTCCTCTTTTGACAACAGAAGTCTTTGTTGCAGATCGTGTAGTTATTTGAAAAATAATATTCGGATCATTAGATACTCTTATTAGATCCTTTTCAATAAATCTTTTACTATTTTTAATAAATCGATAAAATAAAATAATAGCTTTAGGTATAAAAAATATCCATAAAATAGTAGCAATTAAAATTGCAGGATTACTAATCAATAAATTGACTATAATATTCTCTTCAATAATAATTTAATCATCACCTACAAATAATTGGCTATACCATTATTGACTAATAACATTTAAATATTCAAATAAGTACTAATGTAAAATTTTAGAAAAAACATAAATAATAACTATTATAAGTAATAAAATAATGAATAATACTTTATGCTTCCTGAAGGCAAAATAGGGAATTCAAAGCCAATAATTTGCGAATATTGTAAAAGTGACTCCGTTATTTTTGACACTGTTTCATTTGAATATGTTTGTTCTTCTTGTGGGTGTGTTTCAAATCAGGATCCTAATTCTGACTCTATAATAAATAATAGAAGTAATTCGGGCTATATCGATCGAACAAGGACAGGCATGCCAGAATCTTTAGCATCTCATAACAAAGGACTATCTACTCTTATTGGGATCGGAGATACGGATGCTAGGGGCAAAGCTCTAGAACCATCTCAAAAAAATAATATTCAAAGATTGAGAACTTGGAATAATAGAGCGCAATTAAATGATTCTATTTCTAGAAATTTAGAAAAAGCTTTAAAACTATTAAATAACTTCGGAGAAAAATTATATCTTAGCCAGGCAGTGATCGAGGGCGCCGCCTACATCTACAGGAAAGCAGCTATAAAAAAACTTGCAAAAGGCAGATCAACCTTAGGATTGGTTGGAGCATCACTTTATGCAGCTTGTCGAGAAACTGCTACACCTAAAACCATAACGGATATCGCTAATGCATGCAACATCACTACAAAAGATATAATGTCTCATTATAAATTAATATTAAAAGAGCTTTCGCTACAAATGCCTGTATTACATGGTCCAGATTATGTAACTTTAATATGCAATAGGCTACAAATGAGCGAAAAGACAAAAAGAGAATCTTTAAGAATATATGCAATAGTACAGCAATTAAGAATATCAATTGGTAAAAATCCAAGAGCACTTGCAGGTTCAATAATTTATTTAGCTTCCCAAAATTGCAATGAGTTTTTAAGGCAGGTGGAAATATGCCAAGTTGCAGAAATTTCTACAGTTTCATTAAGAAAAAGATGTAAAGAAATTAAATCGAGAATAGAAATATAAACATTATCTAAATTTTAACTTTGTGATTCAATATCAAATAATATGTATATACCTTGGAAACGATGATCCATTAGTAATTTCGCTAATTTCTTCTTGAGACATTTTTAAAAATGAAGATTCAAACTTTGGATATGGAACTTTTGATGAAAAAATAGTTAGAATTTTATTTTCATGAATTAATTTATAACCATTACATGGTTCATGTCCTCTTATAAGAAATTTGCACTCGAGGTTGGAGAGCCATACATTTGTTACATTAATCCCAAAGTATTTTCCTAACCCACGATTAGAAAAACTCCAAGTTTTATCATTAGTGAGATCACGTGGGTCATTCCATAAAATTTCCTCTAGTAATGGTTTATTATTTAATATGGAAGATAAATGAAACTTATAATTTTTAAAAAAGGCAGTATTTTCAATGACAGGCAAACCCCCATGAGCTAAAATTGAAAATCTATTTATTTCACAAAATATAAATAATGATTCAAAAAATGGTAAAATAGATTTATCGTATATGATATCTGTCGATTCTTCAAACTTATCTAAAAGTTTTAAATAGAAATCATAAGAAGAAAATGGAAAGTGATTATGAGATTCATGATTTCCCCTTAGCATGAAAACATTATTCGGATAAGAATTTTTTAATCTACATAGAAATAGCAACACTTCTAGGGAATATTTGCCTCTGTCTATATAATCTCCCAGAAAAATTAGTAGATTTAATTCATTTTTTAAATAATTAAAAAAATCTATTTTCTCCATTATTTTTTCTAAAGTAAAAAAATCCCCATGTAGATCGCCAACAACTACCAAATTTTCAGGAATTTGGAAATTAATATAATGGCCAGATATCATACCGATATCTGAAAAAAAACCCTGGAATCTTTGATTGTCATGGATGGTTGTCGTTTTATTTATTATATTCACACAATTATCAAGAGTATAGTCGAAGACAGAGAATAAATCACTCATAGAAAATAACAGATATTAGAATAAAATAAAGGTATACAG
>JBBRRG010000019.1:0-12916 GCA_038200895.1 Candidatus Nitrosocosmicus sp.
TACTTGATGCTTCATCATTAATTCCTGATGTTCTCGGTGAAATAGTAAATACAAAATCTGTTGTAACTCCCCATGCAGGCGAATTTAAGAGATTGTTTGGACAAGACCCTGGATTATACAAATCTGAACAAATGAATATTGTTATGAAAAAAGCTAAAGAATATGGGATTGTAATTGTTTTAAAAGGGTATTGGAATATTATATCAGATGGTGAGCAAATTTCAGTTATTGAACGCACAACACCATCTATGACTGTTGGCGGTACTGGCGATGTATTGTCTGGTTTAATCTCTGGATTCTTAACTAAAAACAATGCATTCGAATCATCAATATTGGGATTATTTTTCAATGGGCTAGCTGCAATTAGTTTATATAATAAAATAGGTTTGCATTTGATGGCATCCAACTTGTTGGAAGAGCTGCCATTAGTTATGAAGGCTTTTGATAAGTTGAATTAGCTATTATTTGCAAATTCTATTTTGTTACTGGGTTCTACCATTTTGTTTCCTTTATCGTTCCACAAATCATTAAATTGGTTCATCATTATTGATAAGAAAATTTCATTTGATTGAATAAATACCGATTTTGTTCCATTGTTATCTAATATCAATATATGATAATTATCAAAAATAAAAACATTTGTAGCAATTTTTGAAAATCTTTGTTCTATTGCGTTAGGGAGAATCTTATTCTCAAATTCACATTTAGCATCGCAAATAATCTTTACACTTACACCTTCAATAATTGTTTTTACTAGATCGTCCTTGGAATAAATTAATAATTTGTTACCCCATGGATTAATCATGGCATAGATAGATTCTTTGGATTTCCTAATAAGTTCTATTAATTTATTAGTGGTTGAAAATTGATTTAAAATAGAATATTTTTTTTCTTCAATACCTTTTTTTCTTAGTCCTTCATCATTAATTTGTTGTAAATTAGAGATAATTTTTTTTAATCCGTTTAGTTTGTTTTCATATTTAATTATAATGTTATTGAATGCCTCATTTGGTGAAGCAGCTCTACACATCAGGGGTTTTTGATAATTTATTAAAACTAATTTTTTATTTTCAAGTTTTTTTAAAACAGAATAAATTTTTGTTCTCGGCAAATTAGAACAATATGCAATCTCTGCAGCAGAAATCATTCCTTTTCCAAGTAGGTTATAATATGCTGAAGATTCATACTTTGATAGTCCAACTTCCTCTAATCCGCCTAAAATCTCATTATTTTCCATTAATTCTTCAGCTATCATTAAATTAATTTCAATAATGTGGTAGTAAGACGTAATGTCAATATATTTATATTAATAATTAAAAAAAAAGAAACCAAATTCATATCATCTCTTTTGATTTGAATTATAGAAGGAAAATTTAGTCTATTTTTTTTTACTTTTTAGATAATAACTATATACCTTATATTCTTTCAAATAACTAGAATATATAGATAGAAAGTAAAAAATGACACTGGCGCCACAGGAATTAGAAAATACTGCGAGTAAATATGCTGCTGAAGCAATAAAACTCGATTCTCAAGGTTCTCATTCTGTTGCAATTCTGTCCTATCAACGTGCTAGCGATGCCTTAGTAAGGTTAGTTGAAATTTATCCCGAGTATAAACTAAATAGAGTTTATCTGGAAAGGGCTAGCGCCTACCAAAATAGGATTAAAGCTCTACAAATGGCTAATGGAATCCTAGATGATGATAATCAAAGTCTTAAAGAATTAAATAGTTTAGTTGATAATAAAAATATTCCAAACAATAAAAACTTAAACTCATTATTCAAACCTAATACTGCAAATATTTCTAAGAATCAGAATAAACCATTATATTCTATCGATAAAAATCACCACCTCAATCCAATTCATAGCAAAAACTCTAATTCAGATGAAAGAAATAAAACCTCGGAATTAAATTCAGAATTTGAAAACTTGATTATTAAAGAAAAACCTTTGGTTTCTTGGAATGAGGTTGTAGGATTGGATGATGCAAAAAGAGCTATCAGAGAGTCGATTGTTTACCCTACCAAAAGGGCTGATCTATTTCCATTAGGTTGGCCACGGGGTATATTATTGTTTGGCCCCCCAGGATGTGGGAAAACCTTACTTGCAGCTGCCGCAGCAGCAGAAATACATGGTTATTTTATAAACTTAGATGCTCCTTCTATGATGAGTAAATGGCTAGGAGAAGCAGAAAAAAACATTTCTAAATTGTTTACTTTTGCAAGAAAACTACATGAGAAAGAAAAAGTCCCTATATTGCTTTTTATAGATGAGATTGATTCATTACTTGGTACTAGAAACGGTGAAGTAGGGGGTGAGGTTAGGGTAAAAAACCAATTTTTGACAGAAATGGATGGGATTAATGACAAGTCCCGTCAATCATTCATTTATGTAATAGGTGCTACTAACAAACCTTGGAGTTTAGAGTCAGGCTTTCTAAGGCGTTTTCAAAAAAGAATTTACGTGACACTGCCCGATATGGTTTCTAGGAAAGATCTCTTTAAGCAATACGTTTCAAAATTAAAAAATGATTCCTCAATAAAAATAGATGATTTAGCAAAAATGTCTGAGTCTTATAGTGCTAGTGATATCAAAGACATTTGTCAATCTGCTCAATTGAAAGTTGTGAATGAGCTATTTGAAAAAGGTGACCCTTCAAACGAGTCAGAGATACCTAGAGAAATAAATTTATCTGATTTTAAGGATATGCTTAAGGTGCGGAAACCAAGTGTTAGTTCTGATATGGTGAGAGCTTATATGCGCTGGAGTGAACAGTTTAAGGCACTTTAATTTCGATTGTATTCCTCTTTGAATCTTTTAATACCATCTGTGACTATTTCTTGAGCTCGGTCTTTATTTTCCCAATTAATGACCTTGACAAATTTGTCTTTTTCCAATTCTTTGTAATGCTCAAAAAAATGTTTTATTTTGTCTAGTATATCCTTATCAATTTGATCTATTTCATCAAATTTTGAATAATTTGAATCGATTTTTTTGTCAGGAACTGCTATTATTTTTGAATCTTTCCCTTCTTCATCTTCCATTATTAAAACACCGATGGGTTTTGATCTTACTATACACAATGGGGAATACTTATCATTACTCAATATAAGAATATCAATTGGATCTCCATCTTCTTCTTTTGTTTGTGGAATAAACCCGTAATTGAAAGGATATGTCATGGCCGTATATAATTTTCTATCAACAAATAGTAGCCCTGTTTTTTCATCTAATTCATATTTGATATTACTGTCTTTTGGTATTTCAATTACCGCATAGATATCACATGGAGGATTTTTTCCTGAACAGAGTTTATTAAAAAGATTCATAAAATTTATTAATATGGTTTAAATATATTTCTATGGTTATTATTTGTTAGTGACGAGATTTTTATACTGTTGAATTTTACTTTGTAGCGACTCCTTCAATTTATCTGTATATTTTTACTTTTATATTTATTAAAATAAATTTCCAAAAATATAAAAATTGGAAGGGCTTGGTTCAAATAATAGGATGAAATTAGGAGAAAAATTTGATATCAATCTAATAGAAAATTACATGAGGGATTATTATAAGAATCCGAAAATAAAAAATATTATTAATAATTTTCTTCATAGTCATGATAACTTTTCTAAAACTATTGGATATATAGATGGACCACCTACAATGAATGGAGAGCCACATATCGGTCACCTAAGAGGTCGCATAATAAAAGATTTATGGTATCGTAAAAATTCTATTGAAAAAAAAAGAATTATCTTTAGAGCAGGATGGGATGCTCAGGGGTTGCCTGTTGAATTAAATGCAGAAAAAGTTTTAGGATTGACTGGAAATAAAAGTGAAAATTTAAAAAAAGTTGGAATAGAGAAATTAGTTGAAACATGTAAAAAAATTATTTCAGAATATAATGAAAAATGGCTGGATGTTGACAATTTACTTGGTATGTCATTTGATTATAAAAATGCTTATTGGACCTTCACTGATTCATATATTGAGAGAGAATGGGTATATATCAAAAAAGCTTACGAAAATAATATACTAAATGAGAGATTCCGTGTAGTAGCATATTGTCCATCTTGTCAAACCTCGCTTAGTAATTCTGAAATTAATCAAAGTTATGAGCAGGTAGATGATCCTTCTTTTTTTTATAAAGTACAATTAGAAAATAACGATATTTTTCTAATAGTTTGGACAACTATGCCATTTACTTTGGTTACCGATGAGCTGGTCGGAGTCAATCCAGATGCACAATATGTAATAGTTGCTGTTGAAAATAACGGCAAAAATGAAAAATGGATTATTTCAAAATTTAGATTAAACGATCTTATGTTAGAATTAAAAATAAAAGATTATAAAATTATAAATACTCTATATGGGAAAGAATTAGAAGGAAATTATTATATTCATCCACTAGTTAAAGATGTTTCTGGACTAGAAGAACTTGCATCTCAAAAGTTAATTCATTTTGTAGTAGCAGAAGATTTTGTTGATGTGACAACAGGTAGTGGGATTGTGCATTTGTCACCTGCAAATGGTGAACAAGACTTTGAGATAGCCATTAAAAGAAATATTCCAATATTTGTTCCTATAGATGATAAGGTTATCTTTACTGAGAAAGCTGGTAAATTCAAAAACTTATTTGTTAGAGATGCAGATGAAATCGTAGTTAATAGTATGTATAAATCTAATGCTGTTGTAAAAATAGGTAAAATTAATCATAAATATCCTACTTGTTGGAGATCCCATCATAAAATAGTATGGATGGCTAGAAGAGAGTATTTCTACATGGTTGATAAACTTGAAGATAAACCAATGGACGCTGCTATGGGAATCGAATATTATTATGATCAGCCAAAAAATAGATATATCGAAATAATAAAAGAAAAGGTTCCATGGTGTATTTCTCGTGAAAGGTTTTGGGGAACTCCATTGCCAATATGGACTTGTGCTACTTGTTCGGGTAAAAAAGGGTTGTTTTCAAGAAAGGAAATAATTGAATCAGCTATTGATCTCCCTGATGGAAAAGACTTTGAATTACATAGACCATGGATAGATAAAATACAAATTATTTGTCCATATTGTCAAAATATTATGAATAGAGAATCATTTGTATTGGATACTTGGCATAATAGCGGTAGTGCGCCATTTGCATCATTAACGGATGATGAGTACGACAAATTAATACCTGTTGAATTTTTGACCGAAGGAATTGACCAAACGAGAGGTTGGGCATATACTTTATTGATGTTGAATATAATTTTACATAATTCATCTGATCCTCCATTCAGATCTTTTCTATTTACGGGCCATGTATTGGATGAAAAAGGAAATAAAATGAGTAAAAGTATTGGTAATGTTATAGATGCATTACAATTATTGAAGGAAAATTCAGTTGATTTAGTTAGATTTTATTTTCTTTGGAAATCTTCTCCTATAGAACCAATAAATTTCAGTATAAACGAAATGTTAAGTAGACCTCACCAAATAATCAGTACATTATACTATTTACATGTATATTATAAGCAAAATAGTGAGTATGATAAATTTAACTATGATCCCGACGGTTTACAATCAATTTTTTCTAATCAATTCTTGAATGCTCCTGATATATGGATACTGACCAAATTAGAAAAATTAATCGATAACGTTACTAAACTTATTGATACTTGTAAATATCATGAAGCATCCAGATCCATAGAGGAATTTGTTATTAATTCAATGAGTCAAACTTACGTTCCTCTAATTAGATATGATTTATGGAATGATGAATTGGAAAATCACTCTCGTAGATTTACAATATATACCGTTTTATCTATATGTCTTAAAAATGTTGATGTTTTATTACATCCATTTAGTCCATTTACAACAGATTTTTTATATTTATCATGTTTTAAACAATATGAAACTATTTTAATGGATGGATGGTCTAATAAAGAAATTCTTAAGAAAATTTCTGACAACTACACCGAATCTGCTTTTGATATGATAAAAGAGATAGCCTCTATGTCTTTTTCTGTCCGAAATAAATCAAAACTAAAAAGGAGATGGCCATTAGAATCTGCATATATTTATTGTAACACCACTGAATTTTTAAGAATCAAGGGAATAAAAGAAATACTACACGATCAGTTGAATATTCAAAATATATTTATTGGTGAGTTAAAGTTTGAAAATGTTATCGAAAAAATTCTGAAATTGTTAGAAAATAAGGTACCTATTATTCCCAAAATTGATATTAATAGAAAAATTGTAGCAAAAAAGATAAAATCTGATATCCCTCTTTTAATAAAAGAGTTTTCCAAAATGGATACGATTCAAATATTATATGATCTTAAGAATGGTGGAGCATTTTTTTGTAAATATTCATATAATAAATCCATTGAATTGACCGAATCAGATTTAAGTATATCTTATTTGCCTACTGAAAATTATATTTCAACTGAAAAAGATAATATTTTATTGATAATTAATATTTCAAGAAATGACGATTTGATAATCAAAGGATTAGTAAGAGATTTATCTCGTAATATACAACAGTTAAGAAAAGAATTAGGTTTTAATCCAACTGAAATTCTTAATTATGCATACATATCAAATATATCTAAGGATGAAAAAATTCATTTAACTAAATATTTTAATGATATTAAAAACCTTGTAAGAGTAAAAGACGTAGTGTTGTCCGAGACACCTGATAATAAACTAAACTATAAATCAATTGACATAGATGGAAAAGAAATTAAGATATTCATTCAATGATAAATTAAAAATTTATTTTAAATTCAGTTTTACAATTAAAAAGGTAAATAAATCCTAAAATAAATAAAAATATTAATAAACATTGGGTAAAAAGTCAATTGTTACGATCATCCATATAGATAAATTATTTTTAAAATATTGATCAATTGAAAAGAGATAAAGGTCTTTGTGATGAAAAACAAATGTCATTTGACGAATTTTTAATCAATAATTTTAAAATGAAATTAGAAGACCTGTCTCTTGATTTAACAAATTATGGGGGAGGAAAACCCTTAATTCTTTATACTACTTTATTGGATGAAGAAAGTGAATACGGTGAACAAGAACTAGCTATTATTAATGAAAATTATGTTGTTATTCAAGTCATTACTTTTGGAGGATTCATACCATTAGCAGTTCAGCATCAACGAGTCTTTACATTTGACGAATTTTCATCATGGATTTTCAAAAGAAGTGGTAGCTTGTTTCTTCAATGTCTATCAACATTGGATGAGGCACTTTTATCTTTCAAAAAGTAAATACTAAATGCCTATAAAATTTTTTAATATTGATACCTATAACCGATATATTAGTCAAAACATCTCAAACTCTAGAATAAATAATTTATATCTTTTAATGGATACAAGGTTTTACCTTGCTATTTTTTAGGTATTTGGATAATCATTGATTGATTGATTGTTAAGTATTAATATGAATATATGTAATAATTAAAATAATGTTTTTTATTGTTGTATATATAGAATATTAATTAAAAATAGATGATGGAATAATATGGATATTTATGTAGAAAATAGACCTTGGGGAAAATTCGAAAGATATATTGAAAATGAGAAATGTACTGTTAAAACTCTATATCTTAAGCCTAATTCACAAACAAGTTTGCAATATCATGATAAACGAGATGAATGGTGGAAGGTGATTAAAGGCTCAATTATAATATTTATTAACGATCGTGAATACCAATTAGCAGAAAATGAATCTTTTTTTATCAAGAGAGGACTAAAACATCAAATAATAAACTTAGATAGTCCATCAATAATTTTGGAAATTTCCACAGGGATTTTTGACGAGGATGATATTGTACGATTAAAAGATATCTACGATCGTGTTTGAAAATATCTTGTATTTTAATCATTTTTTAAAAGATATCTTATTGACTCAAATATCGAAATACAAATAAACCCCTCAATGATTTTTAACAATTATGAGTGCAAGTAAAAAGCCACATCTGAATTTGGTGGTTACTGGACATGTGGATAATGGTAAATCAACCACAGTTGGACATTTATTGGTCGATTTAGGTGTCATTGATCAAAGAACTATAGATACATTTGCAAAAGAATCCGAAGCAACGGGCAAAGGTGATACTTTCAAGTATGCTTGGGTATTGGATAGCATCAAAGATGAGAGAGATCGAGGTATTACTATTGATTTAGCTTTCCAAAAATTCGAAACTCCTAAATTCTTTTACACATTAATTGATGCGCCAGGACATAGAGATTTCATTAAGAATATGATTACAGGTGCATCTGAAGCCGATGCAGCTATCTTGGTAGTTTCAGTCAAGCCCGGTGAAACGGAGGCTGCTACAGAACCTGGCGGTCAAGCTAGAGAACATGCATTTCTATCTAGAACACTGGGAGTTGGTCAAATTGTTGTTGCATTAAATAAAATGGATGATGCTGGTTATACTGAAGCAAGGTTTAATGAGGTTAAAGAAATTGTAGAAAAAATGTTGAAAATGGTGGGATATAATACTTCAAAAGTTGGTTTTATTCCGGTTTCTGCTTGGAAAGGCGATAATCTTGTTAAAAAATCTCAAAATATGCCATGGTATAAAGGACCAACTTTATCTGAAGCTTTGGATAGTTTTACTCCTCCTGAAAAACCAATTAATAAACCATTGCGTATACCAATACAAGATGTTTATTCTATTACTGGTGTTGGAACTGTTCCCGTAGGACGTGTGGAAACGGGTACAATAAAAGCTAATCAAAAAGTTATTGTTATGCCTGCAAGTGTATCAGGCGAAGTAAAGTCTATAGAAACTCATCATACTCAGATGGATTCTGCTGAAGCAGGAGACAATATTGGATTTAACTTAAGGGGTGTAGATAAAAAACTTATCCATAGGGGTGATATAATAGGAAATATTGAAAGTCCGCCTAGCGTTGCAAAAGAATTTGAAGCTCAAATCATTGTAATACATCATCCAACAGCAATGGCTCCAGGCTATACACCTGTTTTACATGCACATACTGCGCAGGTAGCCGCTACACTGTCAGAATTTGTAGCAAAAATAGATCCTAAAACTGGAGGTATAACTGAAGAAAAACCAAAATTCCTAAAAACAGGAGATGCTGCTATAGTAAAGATAAAACCAGTAAGACCATTAGCTATTGAAACATTCAAAGAATTTCCTGAAATAGGCAGATTTGCATTAAGAGATATGGGTACAACTATTGCTGCAGGTATAGTTAAAACTATAACTGAAAAGTATGACCCAAATAAAAAGTAGTGTGAAGTAAGATGGCTCAAGAAGCTAGAATAAAACTGACAAGCACCAATCTTTCAACTCTTGAAAATGTCTGTTCTGAAATAAAGGATATTGGAGAAAAAAATGGCATAAAATTAAAAGGTCCTCATCCATTGCCTACAAAAAAAATGCGTGTAGTAACCAGAAAATCTCCCTGTGGACAAGGGACAAACACTTGGGACAAGTACGAACTAAGAGTTCACAGGAGGGTTATAGACTTAGGTGCGGATGATAGATCGATAAGACAATTAATGAGACTAAAAATACCGGAAGATGTTTACATTGAGGTATCATTGACTCAATAGACTAAATATAAATATTATTTAAATAATTTTTAATAATTATATAGAACAATCAAATTTTATTTTTAGTTGCATTGGTTACAGCATATTTTATTTCATTTATTACTTTATCAATCTCTTCTGGATTTGACTTTAATCTTCCCCCTGCGGCAAATTTATGACCTCCGCCCTCAGGGAATTGTTCAGCTATTTTGCCACAGTGTATGCTTTCATTATTTCTTCTTATACTTATTTTTCCTTCCTTATTGAAAAAAAGTGCTACATCGGATCCCGTTTTTTCAAATACTTCCTCAGAAAAAAGGCTTATCTGTAAATAAGGAGAAGTATATATGATGCTTCCTTTAATACCGTTTTTTGTATAAAAAGGTATTATTTTATCAAAAGCAATCACTTTGGCATGGTCCCTTAGTTTTGAAAAGTGGTTATAGTCTTTTTGCATTTCTGTGTTCCATAAAATTCCTTTAGAAATACTATTTGTTAATTTTGAAATCCTTGAATAAAAATCTGGAAAGGTTTTATAAAATATGATTAGCTCGGGTATTGGTGGGATTTCTTGATCTTTTGTAAAAAAATCGGTGGTATGAGCTATTTGAGATAACTCTTCTGCGATTGAGTTTCCTTTTAAAAATTTTTCATACATTATTTCAGTAGCACACATCTTTTCTGTTTTATCGAGAATCAATAGGACCGATCCTTCTTCTTTAGCAGATTCTATTGCTTTTTCTGACCAGGGATGATGGTCAATCCATATGATTGACCACAAATTTGATTTTAAAAATAGAAAAATCTCTTTAAAATTATCAATCATATCATCATTTAGTCCTAAATCTGAAATTATTACCTGTCCGATTTCTTTCGTTGAAATTATTTCATTGTATAAAATCTCAGAAATTTTCGAAAAATTCTCCTTTCCATAGCTTGTAAAAAAAGTTTTAGCCTGTGGAAATCTCATCAAAGCAATAGATGCAGAAAAAATTCCATCCACATCTGATTCATGCGATATTATTATTGTTTTCACTTTATTAGTTTAATCCTTATTTTGGAATAAAGTTAATAAAAATTAAATGTAATTCTATCTAAGATCATATAAGCTCTCTTCTGTTCTATAGTTTTCAGGATTTAATCTAAAGCCTTTCGACTGTTCAAAAGGTATCTCTACCAACTTTAAATAATAATTCTTTTTTCTTTTTTGAAATTGCTTTTCTAACCATAATACAAATTGCTGTTCAACTGTGATGCCCTCTTCTTTAAGTATTTTAGGATGGATTTGAGCCAACTCCAAAATAAATTCTGTTTCTATATAAATATGAAAAAAATCCCATCCCATTACTTTTTTACCATCCGACGAGCATTCGCATTTTGACTCATAATGAGCACCCCATTCTAGTTCTCCAATCATTTCCATAATTGCATTTCTTTCGAGATTAAAATTTTGACAAGAGCCAGATATCAAAACCATTGGAATTTTTTTTGCATATTTTTTATGCATATAACTAATTCTGATCCTAACTATTTAAGATTTGAGCATAGGTAATACTTGGTTAGCCATTATGTAAATATTTATAACTTATTATATATCTTCTCATTAAAAATTTGATACACTAATATTAGCAAATTTTTGACCTTATTTGGGAGAAATTGGAAGTACCTATTTCTGAATATGTGACTTATTTTAATTATGAAGGTGAAAACGCCGATTTTTTAGTTAGAGAAATAAAAAAAGGAGTGTTTAAAGTACTTATTAGGGAATATAGTGATAATCATGATACCGACTATATTGAAAAAGAATTTTTTGTAAAAAAGGATACTTTAGATATTCTATTTGAAGAGTATAATGTCATGAAAAAACCAACTGGCACTGAAAAAATATTGGAACCTACCCATGAAGTGGATTTATAAAATAATTATTATTGAAAAAAAATTATTATAAACACA
Organism: Candidatus Nitrosocosmicus sp.; assembly: GCA_038200895.1. Taxonomy (GTDB): domain Archaea; phylum Thermoproteota; class Nitrososphaeria; order Nitrososphaerales; family Nitrososphaeraceae; genus Nitrosocosmicus. The sequence goes on from JBBRRG010000019.1 coordinate 11,532, forward strand.
TAGTTAAAATAACCATTGTTATTATCTAAATTGTCAAAGCGACGGTCGTCCAGTTTGGTCTAGGACATCAGATTGCCAATCTGGTAACCCGGGTTCAAATCCCGGCCGTCGCATTAATAAATTAAAACAAACAAAAAAAAGTAAAATCAAATACTGCAAATTTACTATTATTTTGTATAAAAATTTACCAATAATTCTATATTTCTATTATACATATAATTATAAAAGATAAAATATTATATTATAATGAAGATGATGATGATAAAGAGTATATTATAATGTTGCCTCGGCTGGATTATATAAAACAGTCTCGTTTAAAATTAGGAGTTACTCAAAGAAAACTGGCTCTATTGTGTGGCGTTAGTACTTCAATGATTAACCAAATTGAATCCGGAAGATGTAAACCAAGTTATGATACTGCTAAACGAATTTTCGAAATATTATTGTCAATGGAAAGTAATGCATCGATTAAAGCAGGAGATATTTGTAACAAAAATTTGATAACTATACAAAGTGAAGAATCATTAAGTATAGCAATTCATAAAATGCGAGATCATAGTATAAGCCAGCTACCTGTATTTGATGATTCACGACGGCTTGTGGGTATTTTAACTGAAGATAACCTTGCAAAAATAATAATAGAACATAATGACCGAGATATTCATTTGGTAAAAATAGTATCTGTTATGGAACCGCCTCCACCATTAATAGATGTCTCAACTCCGGCGAAGGCATTAGTTTCCCTAGTCCGTTTTGCTAAATGCGTTTTGGTCAGTGAAAAGGGTCGTGTTATAGGCATAATAACTTTAACAGATACTTTAAAGATAGTAGAACTTACTTGATAATTATATACTTTCCATCTTCTCTAGACCTGTACAACAATCAGCGCATTTTAAACAGTCGTTACATATACTGATTGGAGATTTAGATGGTAAATGCTTCTTACAGAGGGCACATTTTTTTTCATTCATATATTTCTTAATATACTATTAATTTATTAATTTATTTCAAGTATAGTGCTAATGCAAAAATTGATTAAACTTACCAATGTATTTATTCTTGTGCTTGATATAATAATTACTGAAATATAATTTAAAATACTTTGACCTTCACTAAAAAAGTGCATATTGTTTCTACCTTGTTTATAATCTTTATTTAATAATCTCAAATTATAAAGAAATGAAACTCAACTAAACTACTGGCATATAAGCAAATTTTTAGGGTAGTCATTCTTTTGACTTTCCAACAATGTATTAATAATACATAAACGAAAATTAAATATGGAGAATAAAATTTTTGCAGATGTCAGTGAGAAGGAGATTACTCGCGCAATTGCTTCTATGTTTTTTGAAACTATCCAAGAATATAGCGATTCTGAAGTCATT
>JBBRRG010000020.1:0-12903 GCA_038200895.1 Candidatus Nitrosocosmicus sp.
AATTGAAAAGATTAGATGAAATTAGCAGAATAGAGCTTGGTTTTCCTCATGACTTTCTAAATTCTAAAATGGTGAATGAAATAATCTATGGCGATATATCAATACATAACCATAGAAAATAAAATGACAAAAAAAAATATTGCCTTGTATAAGATTATTCGATTTACAATAACGAACAAAAGCCATAACATATATCAAACATACTTTTTACAGATATCCTTTCAATAATCAAATCATTGTACCTTAAAAAGGATTGTTAGCTGAATATAAGGATCTGTTAACTTGAGCATCTTATTTCTTTAAATAATTATTGTAAAATAATATAACATCAATAAGGGGTTTGTGTTTGGTGTATTTGTACTTGTACTTTCCAGGTATTTCATATAGAAATGTCTCAAAAGTGCTTTGTTGCATGATTATTTTAATCGTTATTTGTTAACGTTTTGGTGGTAAGATTGTAACGCAAACAGTCAAAATTTAATTAGCCTTGTCCCGAATGAAGTATATCTTCAACTGTTTTTCGAATTATGCAACAAAGCATCTCAAAAGCATTAATATCCAGATTTACAAAAAGAAGCCATGTTTGCATTTGAAAATGGATTCAGATATATCCTGAAAAAAAATATCTCAAAATAAAACAAAGGCTTTCAGACCTTAATAGATGAAATTCAAATTCAAATAAGAAAAGAATATTTTTTGACCTGGATAGATAAGACCCAAAATCAAAATTCATTATAGTTGAATTTATTGATATTAAATACTTGAAGGCTAATCAAGTTAAGAGAACCAGTACAACATTGAAGATGCTTTTCATATGATATATAATAAATGAACGAAATAAGACTTATTCTTGCAGGTATAACAGGACTTGTAATTATAGCAATTATTTTATGGTATACACGTATGCCTGAGACATTAGAGGATAAAGATATTGATATTATAATAGCCATATCTGTGGGTTTGCTAATATTAGTAGTAGATAAAAGACAAGAGCGTCATTTGCATGATATATCACTTAAACAGCATAAAATGATTAACGATATCCACAATATAATAAAAGAACAGATGGATCTGATAACTTAATTACATATGCAAAGCAAAGACTGCAAAAAGGCAAAATAATTTAGAGACGTTTTGGAATGAATCATATAAAATTATTATCCTAAATTTCTATATGAGATATAATATATGCCATTACTATCATCCATCCATCTAAAACATAATCATCATCTAGACTATATCATAAGAAATTTCATAATAATTACTATAAAATCAATGGCAATTTGATTTATGCATCAGAGATGAGGATGTATATCTGATGATCCTAGTCTCAGTCAGCCAGGACTTGCGGCTGCATAGCATAGCATATTCAAGTGGAAAGACATCCATACATCAATGTAAAAGAAAGATAACAAGATAAAAACATACAAAATAAGATAAGCTAAACAAAACAATAGGTTCCTTGAAAGATAGGTTTTAAAAGGACAATATAAAAAAATTATATATAATATGGGCTTGCCCTTAAAGACAACATTAGTGAAAAACTTGATATGGCCATAATAATACGTAAAGACTCTGCATTTACTGATTTACTACAAAACAATCTTAAATCTAGATATGAAAAAAGACGAAGGAATGTAGAAGATAACGTACATGTATCTGATATTTTACCATCCACATGCATACGGAAGCAATATTTTGGCAGAAAAAACCCTGAACTTGATGAAATTTCTAGTGAATCAGTACAGCATTTTATAAGAGGCGAATCAAGTGAGGCTGCAATCACTAGCCTTGCCGATATGGGAATATCACAGATGGATCTAGAGATGGACGGCTTGATTGCACATCCCGATATTATGAATCAAGATCAGATTGTAGAACTTAAAGATACACTGAGTAACAAAAGGCTAGGCATTTATGATTACCAGTTTAAATCTTACCTGAGACAACTGCTGTATTATCTTGTCATAACTGGTATAGAGAAAGGTATCATCTCCATACGATATAATAACAGAGAACTTAGATGGATCAAAACAGATTCAGATGGCAATGACTATTTTATCAGACCTAAAAACTCTCGAGCTCCAGAGATAGAAAGCTGGTCAGTATTTCTTCCAAAAGATGATATCGCAAGAGGATTGCTAAAGAATGAAATGATTCGAAGAAAGAATCTATTTCAAAAATCACTACAAGAAAGCGATGTATCAATACTTCCAAGGCTTAAAGAGAATATAAGAAACAGCAAATGTCCTTGGTGTAAGTTTTATGATATCTGCATGAACAAAGACAATGATGAAGTACAAGAGGCCAAAGAGATGGTTAAGGAAATTGATTTGCTTGATATAAGTGGTTTTATAGACTATAAGCCATTTCTTTGATATAAACAAAAGTAAATAGTAGTAGTGATCATGCATTCATATTCAAAGTATCATATTGGCATGCAGGAAGAAGATAGATACTATCAATTAACAACACATACAGATAATATCGGATGGTCTAATTTATGGGTTCATAAAATAGAGCATTTTTATTAAACAGTAGTAGAGTAAAAATACCAAAAAGGCAACGTTAATAGACCAGAGATATAGTATTAAATATATTATATAAAAATCGTACTTCATATTAAAAGAGTAAATGAAAAAAGATATTCATGTTATTAGTAAAGGTAAAGATCATTATATATGCAAAGAGATAGATATTTTGTACAGGATAATAATTAAAAGAAGAAAAGCAAAATATTCATAGACCATAAAAGATGGTTAAAGAAGAACATGAAAATATATCTTGTTGGATTCTAATTATCTAAATATAAAATAATCGCAATCAATGAGATTCATTAAACATAATTATCAACTTATCAATACAGTCATGTATATGTATATCAATCACTCAGTGTATATATGCTTATTCTCGGATAAAATTTATTTCAAACCATTTTCAATAACAATTGTGGAAAAAAATAACAACATCATTTATTTAAAATTGTTGTATTTTTTTTAAAATATATAATTTCTAGCTATTGTATATTTAAAATTATTAAATTCATTTAGTCTTTAGACTAATATACATCTTTTGGAGCCATCGGTAATTACAGTACTATATAGAAATTCTCGAATGATCATTTGCTATTTTATATGGAAAATAAGTTCATAAAATAGTTTCTTAAATCTTTTTATTTGTAGCAAAATTGATTGACGGTATTGAAATATCAAAAACAAAGAATCGGATTCTATCAATAACTCATCAGCAAGATGTTGATGGTCTATTTTGCAGCGCCATTTTAAAAAATGCATTTCCTGATACTCTAGTTTATCTTACAAACTATGGTTACAATAATATGTTACAGGTATCAAAAACAATAGAAAATAATATATCAAGATCTATAAAAAAGGGTACAGTAGTAATAAGTGACTTATTGATAATCCAGACGAAGTTGAACCAATAGAAAATGCAGCAAAAAAAGCAAAAGAGCTTGGTTGGAAATTTATATGGATTGATCATCATTATTGGAATGAAAGTATAAAAGAGAAAGTAAAATCTTTTGCAACCTTAATATTATCAAAGGAAGAGGAACAAAAATGCGCTTCAGAGATCCTTTGTGAAACTTTTAAAATCAAAAGGACTGCTTGTCAAAGAATGATAAAATTTGCTCATGCAACAGATTTTAAACCAAATGAAATTAATAATTTTCCGCCTTTACCTGAAATTATTAAATATTTTCTAACTCTCCCAGATGCTTATAAAAAATTACAAACAATAGTGAATAAAGCATCTAAAGGGATATTCTGGGATGAGGATTTGCAAGAAGTTTATGAAGGCAATTATCTTCCACTAAAAGACTCGGCTATCCAAAAAGCTATGGAATCTTTTACAGTTCATAATATTAATAATTATAGAGTAGCTATTGTTGAATCTCCACAAATACTATCAAAATATATTCTTGCTGAGAAAATATTTGAATTACAAAAAGATGTCAATTTGGTAATTTTGTTTGCTCCTGATGGAAAAGTAAGTATTAGAAGAAAGCCGGGTTCGGATATAAAATGTAATTTTATTGCTCAAATGTTACATGGTGGCGGTCATAGTTATGCTGCGGCAGGAATTATAAAATCCAAAGACCAGGATAAAGCAGATACTAAAATAGGCAGAGAAGATGTCGTACAAGAGTTACAAAAAGCTTTGAATTAATATTGACAGTTTTCACTAAACCTTAATTAATTTTTGCTTATAATATTTTTTCCTTAATAATATTGCTTATATACGCTACTATTGCTGTTAGTGATAAGGTGCGGAATTCATCTATACAAACATTACCTTTTAGCGGTTCGATCTAATCTTAATCTTTCTACAAATTCTTAAGATATTTCTCTTCTTTATCCTGCTTTGCAATCTTTTTTTACTAGTTCTCTTTTTCACCAAAGTTCAATGTTATATATTTAGTAGAACATATATTTTTCAAATATTTATAATGTAACAAATGAGATGATTAGTGGTTTACTTCAAGAAACAACCTACATTGAACTGAAAGTTAGATAAAATCATATAACAATTTTTTTGAATACTACAATAAGATTTTTGATACTTAATTTCTTATCAAGTTAACAATTATTCCATGATATATACATATTAGCTGTGCTTCTAATAAGGCTGTAGTCCTATATCCAGATACAATTTGAATATAAGAATAGATGAAGATACTTGTAGTAGCTATTTTTTCATTATAGACAATCTGATATGGTATTCCACATTAACTGATAAAACCTTTGTATGATCTTTTTACATTATTGATCTGGGTCCATTTTATTTAACATTATTCTAATGCTGTTTCACAAGCATAAAATTAAATAAAAATAAAGAAACTAGAATTATCTTATGGATACAGAATAAAGTTTTTCGAACTTGGTTTTAATTATAGTCGATTAAAACTTTTGAAGGCATCAACAAGGATTAGATCAGATATTTTCTTTTTGTTACTATATTATTATTTTATTTATATATGTATATTAAATAAGTAAGACATTATGACAAATTCCATTTCTTCCCCTTCTTCCAAATATCCTCCCGGGCCTCACTCAATTTTGCCCTACAAAATAATGCGTGATTTTATACGTGATCCTCTTAAAATCTTGATGAATATTGCATGTACCTATGGAGACATTGCTCATTTTTATTTTGGAGAACAGCATGTATATTTGATTAATAATCCACATTTTATAGAAGAAATTTTAATAAGAAATAACAAGAATTGTATAAAAAGCAAAGGATTACAAATTTCAAAGCATCTATTAGGAGACGGTTTAGTGACTAGCGAAGGGGAATATCATGACCGTCAAAGAAAAATAATACAACCAGCATTTTATCCAAATCTTATAAAAAAATATGGAGAAATAATGACAAGGTATGCTGAAAATATGTGTCAACAATGGGAAGATGGAATCGTACTAGATATCCATAAGGAGATGATAAAGGTAACATCTTCGATAATTAGCAAAGCGGTATTGGGTTCAGAGATCAAAACAGAAGAAGGAGATCAAATTGGAGATGCACTTTTGACTTGTGCAGAATATATTAATCGTCTCCTAACTCCACTTGGTGGATTTATTGAAAAAATCCCAGTATTACGTAATAATAAAGATTTTCAAGTTGCAAAAAAGAAATTAGATTCTATAGTATATAATATGATTAAAGAGCACCGAGATAATGAAAGCAAAGTAGATGTAGCGCACCACGCTGATCTTTTATATACGCTATTGCAATCTCAAGATCCTGAGGCCGGAATTGAGCGTATGAGTGATTCACAATTAAGAGATGAGGTTATGACAATTTTTCTGGCAGGACATGAAACAACAGCCAATGCTCTTACATGGACATTTTATCTATTATCACAAAATTCAAAAGTAGAATCCAAGTTGTATGAGGAACTATGTTTTGTACTTGGTAATGATAAAGATGACAACAGCAATGGTAAAATGAGAATTCCAACCATTAAGGATGTACCAAAATTAGAATATACCGAAAAGGTATTGAGAGAAGCAATGCGGCTTTATCCACCGGCGTGGACTATAGGACGCCAAGTTAGAAATGATTTCATGGTTGACAAATATACGATACCTGTGGGCTCAATTATTTTAATGAGTCAATATGTAATGCATCGGAATCCACTTTACTTCTCTGACCCAGAACTTTTCTATCCAGATCGCTGGACAAAAGAGGCAAAATTACACCTTCCTCGATTTAGTTATTTCCCTTTTGGAGGCGGTATCAGAGGATGTATTGGCGAGTCATTTGCATGGATGGAAGGAATACTTTTAATTGCAACATTCTGTCGGCAGTGGAAAATGCACCCTGATATAAATCATAAGGTTGAGATAAAGCCACTTATTACATTACGTCCTAAATATGGAATGAATCTGAAACTTGAACATAGAAAATAGGAGTTGATATGATCCTAAATGATACTGCAATTATAATTAAAAATTATTTAATATTATCGTTACTAATAACTTTTATTGATAATTTAAGAATATAATTTAATCTAATCTCATAATTTAAAATGAAAGCTAACAAATCTCTTTAATACTTATATGAGTTAACAAAAAATTACATTGTTTTTTTAACTATCAAATGGATGGACCCATTTTTTTTATAGATTTCTCCAATAATATCAAATGTATTTCCCTTTTTTAGTAGTGCTCTCGGTCCTGAATAATCAAAATAATCCAAAGATGCATACCATTTTTCATTTACAATCACAATTGCTTTTCCAAATAATATTTTTTCTATAAAAATAGAGTATTTTTTCCCCGGTATATATATGATTGAATCCATGAGTGAAATAGTTTTTTTATTTATCCAAACGATTCTTTTTAATTTTTCCAGATTTTTTAATGCCTTATCTATTATAACAGAATCTAAGTTTATTATTTCTTTTAAGTATGATAAATCTAAACCGTTTTTTCCAGCGTTTGCCAGTAACTCATAAATTTGTCTTTGTGCTTTTTCAACCAGCTTTCGACCATCCAGGGCCAAAGCTGCATCAAACAAATGTTCTAGATCATTTGCAGAATAAGAAGAATCAAGGTTATCAATATCTTTTGTTTTGTAAGATAGTTTTTGTACAAAATATTTAATTTTTTTGCTGGAATTAGAAGATATGGAATCGATAATTGGGTTGAAATTTTCTTCTTGATCACTATCTTTCTTATTATTATCAGCATTAGTTTTATTCAAATTAAAAATATCAATTTCATATAATTCCATCATTTCTGGAATGTTAAAAGATCTTTTATTATAAGAATACAAAATAAAATTAATATCTTTTAAAATATGTTTCATTTTAACAATTTTCTTTTGAGCAATCTCCAAATATTTTGAGTCTATAGAGTTATTGGCAACCAGAACAACAACTTCCCCATCTGAAAACCGGCCAGTTCTCCCTTTCCTTTGAATAAACCTAATCTCACTTGGAACAGGCTCATAAAATATAACAAGATCCACATTTGGAATATCGAGACCTTCTTCTGCAACAGATGTGGCTACCAGAACCGGAAAGATTCCTTTTTTAAAGTCTCTTAGAATAGATAACTGTTTGTCCTGGTTGAGACCTTTTTGATCTTTTTTATTTGATTGACCATAGAAACCTTTACAAGGAATATCATGCTCGTTGAAAAGGTTTGTAATTTCTTCAAGAGTATCTCGATATTGAGAAAAAATCAAAATCTTTTTATGATTTAAACTAGAAGAGGTTTTCAAATTAGAAATACAACTATTTTCAGATTTTTTAATAGTATCGTATGTTTTATCATAATTATCGATTTTAGTATTAGTATGTTCATCAGTCAATGTAGAAACAGTAGATTTAGTTGGATAAAGAAAATCTTTAACGAGTGATAGTAAATTTGAAAGCTTGGGATGAACAAATGATATTTTATCATTTTTTAACATTTCAAGGACTTTTTGAATACGGAAATCAGAAAGTAATTCCTGATAGGTTTTATTTGGGATATCATTTTCAAATTTATTGAAAAATTTCTTTAAAGAGAAACCTCCCTGAGATTCTATTAAATCACGGCAGTATAACAATATCATTGACATAGACTGATATTTTAATGCAGCATACAAAAAAAAATTTTTGTTATTCGAGTCTTTTATTTTGGATTTAAGATTATTTCCTAAATTCAGGAGATCTTTTCTGTAAATGGTATCTATTTTCTTCTTTTTAATAAAATTATTATCAATTAACCATTTTAATTTATCATCTATCAAGGACTGAAGAATAAACGAAATTTCTTTATGTGTATCATCTAGATCAACATGTTTATGTTTTATATCGATATTATACACATAAGGTAAAACATCTTTATCGTCTTCAGATTTTACAATAATTTGTTCGATATAAAGATTGGAACATATTTCCTGAATTTTTTCTTTATTAGACCCTGGACTTGCAGACAATGCAAGAAACATTGGGAATTTGTTAAAATCATCATTGCTATAAAATTTTTTTGATATGGATGTATAGCTATAATCCTTAACAGCCCGATGAGCCTCATCAAAAACTACTAAATAAAACTCATCTTTTTTTAAAAAATCATTCTCAAGATCATTTCTTACAAGTTCAGGGGTAGCAAAATATATTCTAATAAATCTAGATTTCCAAATTGTTTTACGGATATCTGGGGATATTTTCCCAGTTAAAGCAAAGCACACATTTCCAATCACTGTAAATCGTTTAAACAAATCAAGATGTTGATGTACAAGAGGGCGAGTTGGAGCAAGAATCAAAATTTTTGATTTCTTCCATTTAAATAAAATATCAATACAAATTAATAATGTAATAACAGTCTTTCCCAACGATGTTGGAACAACGATTAGAGTGTTTTTATATAATGTTTTTTGTAATACAGCATTTTGATATTGTCTAAATAAAAGAGACCTATCCTTCAATAATGGATGATTAAAATATTTTTGATCCAAATTTGTAATTAAGACTATCATTAAATGTTAAAAATATATTATTAAGGCTTTTTTTATATTTCAAATACTTCGTTAGATTCATTTTTCGTAAATGGTTTTCTTTCAGGATTAACCTCATCTATGGATTTAGCAAGCTGTAAAACTTTTGAATTATTAATCAACTCCAATATTGAATTAAGTTCATCAGAGGATTTGATAACAATGCCTCTTTTTTTTGATGGAGACCCATTTGCATTTAACGGATTGATTTCTATGGCAAGCGAGGCAGGTCGTCCACGATATTCAGGAAGTTTGAATAAGAAAATACCAGATATATTAGTCGGTTTACGTTCCCAATCTTTACCTTCTTCTAAAAATTGACCTAATTTTTCTCCACTAGACATTTTTCCTTTCAATAATTATTCATTAAATCACCATTATAATGTTATCTATAACAGAAAATATATAAATAAAAGAAAAAATAGATTTAAATAAATTATGAGAATAATTACATGTATATAAAAATAATGAATATATTAAACTAAAATATGATAAAGGAACAATAGTAATAGATAGCGACATCAAATTTCCATTTTCAGTTTATGATCCTCGAATAGATAAAAACAGGGCTCTTGGTAGATATTATCAGGATATCATTAATTTTTTAGAAACAAACAAAATAAAATTTAAAGATCAAGTAAATGACTATATAGTACATCAAAATCCAAATAATGTTAATGATACAAATGTTTTAAGAGATTATCAGAAAGAAGCCCTGGAAAGTTGGACAGCACATAACAGAAAAGGCTGTATAATTTTGCCTACTGGAGCAGGCAAAACAATGATTGCACTAAAAGCAATTGAAGAAGTAAATTCATCGACCTTGATTATAGTACCCACATTAAATTTAATGGAACAATGGTTTGAATCTATAAAAAAGATTCTGAATGATAAAACTTTGATAGGAATGTTAGGCGGAGGACATAATGATATGAAAATGATAACAGTAACGACCTATGAGTCAGCATATTTAAAATCATCTTTTTTAGGTAATAAATTTAAATTATTAATTTTTGATGAGGCGCATCATTTGGCCTCTGAAAAATATAGTTTAATAGGTGAACACTTTATTTCTCCATACAGATTAGGCCTAACAGCCACAATAGAAAGAGAGGATGGAAAACACACAATCCTTTTTAAATTAATAGGCAATATAATCTATAAAAAAGATTTTTATGAATTGGCTAAAAAAAACTATTTAGCCAATTTCATATTAAAAAAACGAACAATAAAGATGTTACCTGATGAAGTAATACATTATAACAATATAATTGAAGAATATAAAAAAATATTAAAAGATTCCAAAATATTTTATCCCATCAGATTAGAAAAGTTAATCATCCTTTCATCTAATAACAATAAATTAAGAAAAGCATTATTGCTTAGAAATGAGGCTTTAGAAATAGCTTTAAACAGCAAAGCCAAAATTTTAGAATTAGAAAAAATATTAAAAGAAGATAATTTAAATAGAAAAAAAATAATAATTTTTACCATACACACCAAGCTAGCATATACTATTTCAAATAGATTTTTAATTCCAGTAATAACGCATATAACGAGAAATGAAGAAAGAAATGAAATATTAGAAGGTTTCAAAAAAGGAAGATACAGAATTATAACCACTACCAAGGTTCTGGATGAAGGTGTGGATATTCCAGATGCAAATACAGGTATAATATTAAGCGGCACTGGAAGTAAAAGAGAGTTTGTGCAAAGATTAGGAAGACTATTAAGGCCAAAGAACAATAGAGAAGATGTAGCTGAGCTCATTGAAATCATTTCATCAGATACTAGTGAAACCTATACCAGTAATAAAAGAAATACCGGAATTAAAAAAGGACTCAAATGATATCTAAGATATTAATATTATAATCCAATGTTCATATACATATACGAGACCGAGCAGGATAACATAAAAATTATTTTAAATTTTCAACACAATAATATGTAGATATACAATGATACCATCGAACTTACTAAGATATAAAATAGATTATAAAAATAATAAGATCCATCCTTTGCTATGTTCTATTGATAATAACAGCACAGATTATCAATTAGCCAAAAAAATTATTGAAATTTTTAATGAGTGTTATGTAAATAAGATCAGCAAGGATAAATTAAATTATAAAATTAAACTATTAGAATACACCGAGAAAGATTATAAACTTATAAGAGGACTGTACTCTATTTTGGAAAAAAAATGTATCTTTAAACCATTATCCGAATACGAAAAAATTACAAATTCACCGAGTTCGGATATTTTAAAAGAAATAGTAACAAAATTGGCTCCAATAGATATAAGAAGAATAATTTTCCAGGAATCTGCTTTAAACAATATCGCCGTTACAGAGGATAAAAGAGGTGAGATCTTAAATAAAGTATCATATAAATTAAATACAGATACGGAAGAAATAATAAAGTTAATGTGGTCGGATTTAGAAGAAAATACAATAATATACAATTATAATTCTCCAGATCCACAATCATTATTACTTTATTACAATATTTCGCTCATCCAAACTTTACTTTTTAATTGTCTTAGAATAGAGATTAAAATAAATTCACTGAAAAGTGTTGGTTTACTCTGGAAAGAAATTTTAAGAGAGATTAAAAGGCTTGGTTTAATGTACTGGTTGGAAATAGACACCAATAATAAAAATGATATAATTTGTATAGTTGAAGGACCTTTAACTATAATAAAACTTACAGAAAAATATGGAAATTCGATAGCAAAACTTATTCCTTTAATTTTTAAGGCAACAAATTGGAGTATAAAAGCAGACATTTTACGAGTATCAAGTATTGGAAATAAAGTGATATATAATTTTGAAATCTCAGAACAATCATATTCAGAAAAGATATCAATGAAAATCTTAAAAAAAATACAAGATGACCAGCAACAGGCTCAACAGCAACAGACAATGAATTGTGAAAAAACAATCAAAGAAAAAAAAGATTCAAGTTATGGAAATAAAGTGATAAACAAAAAAGAATGCTTTTTTAATAGCGAATCAGATAATAATTTCAATAAGATAATATCATATGATAGCAATATAGAAAAAATATTTGCACAAAAATTTGAATCATTCAATACAGGATGGACAATAGAAAGAGAACCTGAACCACTGATAACAAAATTTAAAACCGCATTTATTTCAGATTTTATTTTATCCAAATACAATAATAAAGTATTGGTTGAAATAATAGGGTTTTGGACAAAGGAATATTTAGAAAGAAAGATACAGAAGATAATACAGATTATAGAAAATTATAATAATGATAATTTTTACATGATATTAATAATTAATTTTGAAAATTTGGCCATGTATGAAACAAACCAGATGTATTCCTTTTCAGGTATAAAAAATAAAAGCAATGTGTTAATTATTTCCTATAAAAATGAAAATATTTCATTTCAAGAAATAATACCTTTTTTAAAAAAAATTGAAAGAAAATATATAGATAAGCTTTTTGAAAATATTATAGATAAGAAAAAAATTGTACAAGATGTTAATGAAATTTTAAAAGAATTTAAGAATTCCCATAATTTAAAAATCACACTAGAAGATTTGAATAAAATCAATATATTGAATCAAAATAACTTAGATTCAAGTTTTAATTTAAAAAAAGTAATGGAAACTAATAATGAATTGAAAAATTCTATCCAAAAAAAAATAGTCGAAAATGAACTGATCAAAATTAAAGATATGATTTTTAAAGAGGTATATATCAAAGAAATTTGTAAAGGACTACAAGATAAAAAAATAGACAATTTAAAAGACGCATGTGATTTTCTTTTAGTTAAAAATATTTCAGAAACAATCCATATAGATTTACTAATTTCCTTGGGATTTGTAATCAATTGGAATGGTCTAGACTATTCAG
>JBBRRG010000021.1:0-12641 GCA_038200895.1 Candidatus Nitrosocosmicus sp.
ACGAAAAAAGTACTTTTAAAAATTTTTCCAGAACTTAATTTGACTTTAAAAAGATTGTCAACAAAATTCACAGAAGTAATAGAACTTTTTGTAATTATCTCTGCACCCTTTGATTGAGCTTGAAAAGCAAGTTCTTTATCAAAAGCGCGTCTATCAATAACTATAACATGTTGTTTTTCAGAATCTATTTGAAAAGAATTATTTTTAGATTTAATAATTGCACTTTTAATATCATTTTCAATAGTTTTAATTCTTGGAATTATTCCTAATTTTTCTAATCCTTTTTGACTCACGACGCCACCGCAATGCTCAGGCGTTCCTATTTCGTGGTCCTCTTCTAATACCAATACATTAAAACCATTAGACGATATTTCCCTAGCAGCTAACAACCCGGAAACGCTTCCCCCTCCTACAATTACATCATAAAAACATTCAGATTGACAATTCAAAATCGATAATATAGATAATGTATCAATGATATAATTTATTTTCTATAGAATGTAATAATTCCAATAACTAATAGAAAAGGAAGATTTGATAATATCAAAAAATTCAATCTAGCAATACAGATACATAGAATTATAACCAATAGAACCAAAGAAAACATAACAGGAAATATTTTTTATATTATTTCATCTTTGAATTTGTTAATTACAATTGCCTTTCATCAGGTATTATATAATCATATAACATACATAAAACCTCTTGCAAATTCATCGAATAATCTTCCCAACTTAGTCTCAGTTTTAGCAACATAATATACCCATTCCCAAATATATTTATGGTTTAGATACAGAAGTGTAATATAACAAAATTTTAAATAGTCTTAAACATTACAGAATTTTAAAGGAATCAGTATAAAGAATAGAAATTAAAAATTAACAAATCAATTATTCTTTAAAATATCAATACCAGGCATTTCATCTCCTGCCAGAAATTTTAAACTAGCGCCACCTCCAGTAGAAACATGAGTTACTTCTTTTTCAGAAACACCTGCCATTTTCATAGCTTCCAATGTATCCCCCCCACCCACCAATGTTTTAACTCCTCTCCAATATGCCAAAGCCATACTTAGAGCGATACTTTTAGTACTATGAGAGAATAATTCTTTTTCAAAAAATCCCATGGGACCATTCCAAAAAATGGTACCTAAACCATTATTATGTATTTCTTGTATAAATTTATGTACAGTTTTGTCACCTATATCAAATCCTTTCATATTATCAGGTATGTGATTCTTCACAATTTGATACTCGGTAGAATTTTCAGAAAAAGCTACTTTATGGTCAATGGGTAAAATAATTTTATCATTATAAGTATTTAATGCTTTAGACGCCCACGTTAAATAATTATCATCCACTAAAGAATCACCTACTGAAATCCCAATTGCTTTTAAAAAAGTGTATGATGCGGCTCCACCAATTAAGACCTTTGTAGCTTTTGGCAATAAGTTATTTAAAGCACCTATTTTATCTTTGATTTTAACTCCCCCTATAACTAGTTTGAATGGTTTTGGTGGATTATCCCTCAATAAAGATAGATATTCCATCTCTTTAGCTACATTAAATCCAACAATTTTAGTGTCGAAAAAACCAACTGTTCCATAGGTAGAAGAGTGCTTTCGGTGAGAGGTACTAAAAGCATCGTTTACATAAATATCTGCATAAGAAGCTAATTTTTTTGAAAAATTTTCGTCATTTTCTTCTTCTTGTGGATAAAATCGAAGATTTTCAAGTAAAAGAACTTCACCGTTATTTAAGGCATTAATTTTTTTCAGAGTTTCATTGCCCATACAATCATCAGAAAAACGAACAGGAATATTAAATGGAGATAAAATTTTGGATAATTTTTTTGATACAGGTAATAAAGAATATCTCATGTCTTTCCCCTTGGGCCTATCTAAATGAGAAGCTAAAATTATTCTTGCACCTCTTTTCACAAGATATTCGATAGTTGACATTGTAGATCTAATTCTATAATCTTCACTTACAGAGCCATCTATTACTTTCACATTATAGTCAACACGAATTAAAACTTTTTTATTCAAATAGAATGAATCTGTAAGATCCGTTAGTGATTTGATCCCCATCATAAAAATAAAGGAAATTTAATGGTTATAAAATTTTCACACAAGACTCAAATAATTCAGATACTCTATTTATCTTTATTTAAGGGGGTTATTTTAGTTAGCATTGGACAGCCGATTTTACTGGATGCCACCCTAAAAGCCTTTTTAGCGAGATCAAGATTGGCAGATGTTACATAGGCTTCATATATTGTGTGACCCCTTTCAACCCTGGCAGCTAATCCAGTAGCTTTTCCAAATGCTCGTCTCATACCTTCTTGCAAACGGTCAGCACCAGCTGTGGCAATCATTTTATTTTCTCTCAAAATTACATGAGGATATACCCTTAAACGAGCAAAGAAACTCATATCACCAGCTTGGGACATGGTTTTATTGGCAGCTAATCTAGCTGCTTCAAGAGAGTTATGACGGATTTGAATTCTCTCAGTTACAACCAATTCTAAAAGATAGTCATATTGATTTTTAGGTTGACCCGATGCAAATCTAGCTATTTTAATTTGTGGTTTACCTCGAATGTATTCTCGCCTTACAAAAGGCATGCCTCGGATTTCTCTATAATTAACACCTTTCATCAAAACATCTCCTATTTTTAATAAATAAATGTGGTGTAATGCTCTGATTTATGTGTTATGTCAATTGATTTTATCAATAAAGAAGATAACAATAAACCAAATAATATTAACAAAGACGAAAATTCAATCAGACAACTAGATGATGATAATAATAGTGAATCACAATCAATTGTAGAAGCATTCATTGAAGAAAAAGATTTAAAGATAATTATAAGTGAAACTAAGTTTAAGGATCAACTTAGAAATAAAGGATTTGGAGAAGTATTTAATGAAGAATATCTTCTCAGTAACCTTGAAACTCTATATTTACTTAGTAATAGCAAGCTAAAACTTAGTGGGAAAAAAAAAGAGTATGATTTTTCATCATTCCTTAAACTATTATTAAAAAAAGATAGAAAAATTTTAACTAAATATTTAATTTATAGAGATCTTAGAAGTAAAGGATATGTTGTAAAAGAAGGATTTGGATTCGGAACAGATTTTAGAATTTATGAAAGAGGAGAATATGGGAAAAAACCTTCGAAATATGTTTCTATTGGAATTAATGAAGGATTAAATATTAAATCTAAAGATTTTGTAGATACTATAGATCAAATTGAAAATATGGGCAAAGATACCATAATTGCAGTTATAGAAAGAAGAGGAGAAGTAATATACTATAAAACAATGAAAATGTCTTTTTTTGAAAATATAAAAAAGAACTGATTTTGATAACTAGATATCAAAAAATATAATTTATTAATCAAGTCCACTATAAAAACAATGTCAGAAAAAAAAGGGATGAATGATTTAAATAGAGAAAATATTTGCAATTTAATATTCAATATCGATTAAAAAAATAAGATTCGTAGGAATAATAAATAAAAATAGTGAAGTAATTGAAGGGGGTTTTAAATAAGGTATTGAACCATTACTTGATATCAACGAAGAGTAAGATATGTATTTACAATCTCTGACAAATATGGCTTTTTTTCAATCATTTTTAAAAAATTTGGACCTGTGGATTATATAATAACAAAACAAAAAAAATTACCATTATGACATTTCCTTATCAAGATGATCTTTTATGTTTGTCTATTTCATCAGAAACTGATATAGACAAAATTAGAGATGAAATACTTGTATCACTTTTAAAACTAAATAAAAAATTATAAATAGTCTATTTAAATGATGATGATATAAGATAAATATGGTATATGCAGTCTGCGAGGAATGTTTTTACAAAGGCTATAAAACTGAATTTGAAGAACATAGTGATTATTGCAAAGAATGTGTTTGTGATCATGCAATGTGTCCGAGATGTAAATCAGCATATCATACTGCTTTAATTACAGAATAAAAATAAAAAAATATTGCATAATAATATATATTTTATAAAATAAAATGCTAATGTTACAAAACGATGAGGAATAAGATAGTCCCCCTATTATGTTGAATTATAATTCACAAAAATGAAGACAATAACCGGACTACTGAGTTTTGTAACATTGTCAATATTAAAACAAGAGTTATTTTAAATAATTTAAAAGGTAATAACAGGAAGGATGGAATATTAAGTGTGAATAGATTAATTGATTTAAAAATCCATCTGTATAAAGTTTTGGTAAAGAATTTAAAAACTAGAATAACAAAATCAAAAAGATAATCTTCATCAGGCCAAACATATTTTAACTAGTAATTTGATTTTAAAAGCAACGTTAATAGAAGTTTTATAATTTTTTTATAGAAAACAAATAAAATACTAAATTATAAGTTTAATCATTTTATGCTTCTTTTTATAAGAAATATATTTTTTTAATTTTATTGTTATAATTCTTGTACATAATATTATAAAATTTATATAGGTAAAAAAGCTAAATAATTTCAGAAATACAAATGTTTAACAAAGAGTCTTGCAGAAGTTGTGGTTCAACATTAGAATCAAATATGGCCTGCACAGACTGCAAAGAGATTGTAGTATGGAATTGTAATAAGTGTGGTAATAAGGAAGAATTTACACATATACATAATTATAATAACCTAGATAGATCAAACCAATCCATAACAATTGAAATAAAATCAAATGGAAAAAAAATCTAATTTTTTTATTATCAAGATTATATAATCCACTACAATATTTACAAAAACTATTCTAAGGCGTATTCAATAAATATACAATATATATCAAAAAAAGATAGATCTTTTAAATTCTACTTTTAGTAATACCTCATTGAATTCCTGCATCTCATCATTTTATCTATTACCCTAAATTTTGCACATTAGCAAAAAATTTGGTTGGAGAATCCTCAGAGAGTGAGTATAGCTATTCTCCTTTAACTAATATACAACCAACATTTTTTAATACGTATTTTACTCTAAGTCAATAGAAAATTGGCAAGGCTGATTCTCAATCAAACTTAGTTTATAAATTGGAGTAAAGCATTACAGCATTTACACAAATTAGACTATTCTTTATTCAGCAAATATTTCCATTTATTGTTATATGTAGCTTTAATGAAATTACCTTCAACTCCAACATTAAAGATCGAATTACTTTTAAATGTAATATAGAATATTTAATTAAATTTTAATTTTAATAAATAATAGTTTGAACTATTCCTATAACTAAAAAGCGGTCTTACTAAATTTGCAGATAATTATTATAATAACAAATAATAAAGTATTTATTTCATGAATGAATTATTAATATGATTTAAAATAGGTAAACGCAAGGTCTTAAATGAAGCTCATTTAAAGGAATTAGTTATGCCCCATGAAGGGGAATTATTTGGCAGAGTTATAAAATTAGTAGGTGGGGATAATATAATTGTAAAAAGTAATGATGGAAAAGTTAGAACATGTAGAATACGCGGTAAAATCAAAAGAAGGATGTGGATAAGAGATAACGATCTTGTATTAATTGCACCATGGGACTTTCAATCCGATAAAGCAGATATCATATGGAGATACATAAGCGCTCATGCAGAAAAATTAGATACAGAAGGTCATCTTGAAGGTTTAAAATAAAATTATTTTACAAATTTTTAGATGTACCCCGCCTCTGACCCACTACAAATCATAGTTAGCCTTACACTACGTGTAAAACTCATTGTGCACTCTCTGACGGGGAGTATAATAGATTAAATCTACTATTATTTATCATTTATTCAAACAACAATACCTTTGCTTTTTGATATAACAATAAAATAACAAACATCAGAACGATCTGTGTTCCATTTTCTGCATTTTAATTATTTCAAAAAACATTATTATAAAATATGGATATTTTTGAGAATAATCATATTATTGCCTTTCAAAAGATATTTTATAGAGAATATATATACACATCAAACAGATACAGAGTAACTATAGAAATTATAAGTATTAATTAATCATTCATCCTTAACAATATTATTTCTAAAAAGAATTAAAGAATATTGAATATATTTTTAGTTTTTTTTTAAATTTTACTCAAATTTATCAACCTTAATAAAATCCAGTTTATTTTATTTTAATTCTATTAGAGGTAACAAGAACTAAATTTCTAAAACATTATTATTAATATAAAGTAACACTAATAAAAATTACAATAAAAATTTGGAATTTGGAAAATAAAAAAAAGTAAGCTATTAGATGTATTTTAATTTATATAAATTCAACTCGCTTATTAAACTATCTAGATTGATCTGAAATACAGTAACTAAAGTCTTTAACTTAAAATTCTCAAGTACCTGTGGATAAACTTCTCCTATTTCCCCTATTTCCATTTCATTTAATAATATTTTAGCAGAATGACCCTTAAGATAATATGCAAAACTAAAATGAGGAGTTTTGATTTTTTTATTAAAACAATACCTTAAGAGAGATTCTAACACCGATTTAATTTCGGTATAATCAGTATTATTATGAGCTATAACGAGACCCAAATACCATTCTTCTTTAATTTTAGAATTTTGAATTTGAAAGGTTTTTCCGATTTCAAAAAGCTTTTGAGGATATTTTTCATGGATATTTTTAGATAAGGTGATCATCATAGATGGAATTATGGAATTTCTTAAGATTTCAAATTCGGCATTTTTAGAATTTCTAATTGATACTATAGTACTATTTTCAGTTTTTAAAAAAAAATTATCAAGGATTTTTTTTGAAATAATATTTGTGTTTAGTATCTCAATAAATCCTAATCCTATTAAAATTTCCCTCATACTATTAAAAATTATAGAAGTAGTATGTTTTTTTCCTGAAAAATATAAAGGAGGAGGAGGAGAAGGAAAAGTGCTGAATTTATAAATACCATAGCCAATTGCAACTTCTTCAGATATATCAACGGGATTAAAAATATCATTTCTATACCGCGGGATAAAGCAATCAATACCATTATCCAATATTTTTCCGGAACATCTACTTTTTTCAAGGCATTTGATTAGTTCTGTATCAGATAAATTTAGGCCAAGGATTTTATTGATATAGTTAGGAGATATCGTAATTTTTAAAGGATTTAATATTGGAGTTTTCAATGATCCGTCAAAAGGAGAATTAATTTGAATAGAATAAATTTTAAACCCCATATCATATAATTCAAAAGATAAGATGGAAAGAACATCAAAGGCTGAAGTATTATTTTTAGAAGTTACTTCTATCAATAAATTTTTTGTATTTAAGGTTATTTTTGTAAGATTTCCATTTATAACTGGTGGTAAAGATAAAACTTTTTTTTGAGAATCACATAATAAGGGAATTCTATCAGGATTATTTATAATATGTCCATAATCTTTTCCCACATCCGAATCACTTAAAATATGTTCAATAGTAACTTCGTTTTGCTTATCTAAGGGTATAAAGGAAAATTTTTTAGATACAGTGGTATATTTCAGTGGAAATACTATAGGGTCCAAATTGTGCAATCCGATAGAAGATTTTCTCCTTTTTCGTCCTATCCCATTGTGTAGGTCTTCTTGCATGGAAATTAATTGCGAAATTTCATATTCATTGAGAGGATCTTTTCTTTTAGCAACAAATCCACATATAACAGGCCTGATATCAGTTAGAGTATCATCAACATTGATAACACAATCTGATTCACATATATCTTTTATTATTGGTAAACCAACCTTAATTTCAAATAGACCCATCAAAGCACGTATTATTCCATTTTCAGATGCATAATCAGGTCTATTGGGATTAAATTCGACCCTTATTATGTCATTTTCTTCATCTATTCCTTCTATGTCTAATCCAATATATGGCAATTTTTCTAAAATTTCACTTAATTTAATGCTAGGAAATGAATTGGATAAAGTGGATAACCTAACCTTTACAACAGGCATTTCGGAATACCCTTTAACCAAGCAATATCATTATTATAGAGTTCTCTTATGTCATCTAAATCAAATCTTAACATAGCTAACCTTTCAAAACCACCACCCCATGCCACAACAGGATTTTTAATTCCTAATGGTAATGTGACCTCAGGTCTAAATATTCCCATTCCAAATAATTCAATCCACTTATTAAATTTATCATTATAAACCATTGATTGTAAAGAAGGCTCAGTGTAAGGGAAAAAAGTAGGCCAGAACTTTATTTTTTTTATTCCCAATTTGGTGTAAAATTCAGTTTGAATTCCCATCAACTGCCTTAAATTTGCATCCTTGCTTGTAAAGATCCCTTCTATCTGGTGAAATTCTACAAGATGTTTAAATGAAACTTTTTCATTTCGAAATACTCGTCCAATCAGAAAAACTTTATCTTCTTCAGGTTTTTCTCTGACAAGATATTGTATAGTTACCGGTGTCGTATGAGTTCTTAATACATATGGTTCTGCTTCTGAAATACTCCATTTATAATGCCAATTATCTTCATGAATATTCGAGACTTTTCTAATAATATTCTCGTTTGGTAACATTGGAATAAGGTTTTTTAGAGAATGCAAGTAGAATGTATCTTGCATTTCTCGAGCAGAATGATCTTGAGGGATAAACAAAGCATCAAAATTCCAAAAAGACGACTGAGTTAAATTTCCATCGATTTCACTAAAACCCATTGCTACCAATATCTCTTTGACTTCATCGATAAAGTCCACCAACGGATTTTTTTTCCCATAGCTCAATAATGGTAATGGTGCCTCCACATCAATTTGTTCAAACTCCAAATTGCGCCAGCCTCCACTAATAAGATGTTCAGTTGTAAGTTTTCTTTCCAAATGTCTTTCAGAACTAGAAGCAGCATCAGCAGCATTTGGGTAAGTAGCAGAAGTTCTCAATTTGTTAAAAACTGCGATACCTAAATCAGATATCATATATTTTTTATTAGTAATTTTTTTAATATCTAAGATATTCGGCCTTTTTTTTAAAATCTCAAAGGAAGAAAAATCGGATTCATTTAAATTAGAAAGTATTAATAAATTGGATTTGATTAATTTTTCTATAAAAATTTCCTCATTCGACAAATCCTCAGATTTGGACAATAAATTGACAGAGTTATCTTTTACTTCAATCCATCTATTATTTTTTCCAAATTTGATAGCTGCAAAGACTTCTTTATCATTATTGCCAAATTCATTGCTCTTAATAATATCTATAATATCTTTATTGCCTTTTTTGACACAATTTACTAATTTCCTTTCTGGAAGTATGAAATCATTGTTTTTTAAAATTGATTTTTTTTTTAAAGATATTTCAATCTCAGAACTATCTTCAATTGTTATTAAATTTTTAAATTTTAACCATTCGATACCTCTTCGTATTTGATCAATAGATAATGTACTTTCTTCAATTAACTGATTATCAGTTATCCATTTTCCCCCTGAAAGAGATAATATCCTGAGAATTTTTTTTTCGATTGGATGTAAAGAAATAATAGACTCATTGATTAGATTGTCAGATAGCTGCGAATCGCTTTTATCACTACTAGCATCGATAGTCAAGTCAATTAGAAAAATTAGTTAATTATTTTTAAACGTTTAAACTTTAGAAAGACACAAATTTTACGATGCAATACGAAAATAATAACATTTCATTTAATAATAGTGATCAAAGCATTCATCCTTTTATAAAAAATCATAATTCCACAGACAATAACAATTTTACTATAACCCCTTGGGAAGTTGAGGGTGATATAGATTATAACAAATTAATTGAAAAATTCGGAACATTTGCAATCAATGAAGAAATAATTGAAAAAATTGAAAAAATAACCGGAGAAGTGCATCCTTTTTTAAAAAATAGATATTTTTTTTCTCATAGAGATTTAGACTGGATTTTAGAGGAATATCAAAAAGGAAATAAGTTTTATCTTTATACAGGAAGAGGACCATCAGGTCCAATACACTTAGGTCATTTAATGCCATGGCTATTTACAAAGTATTTACAAGACAAATTTGATGTTAAACTAATCTTTCAAATAACAGATGATGAAAAATTTCTTTTCAGTGATAATAAAGATTTGAAAACAATAAATAAAATTACTTATGAGAATGTTTTGGATATCATAGCGATAGGTTTTAATCCAAATAAAACAAAAATAATAATAGATACCAAACATATTAACTATTTATATCCATTATCTATAGAGATTGCTAAAAGGATTACTTTTTCAACAGCAAAAGCAGTATTTGGATTTTCCAGCTCCTCAAATATAGGAATGGTAGGATTTCCACCAATACAAAGTGCTCCCTGTTTTCTTCCTACAGTGATAGAAAAAAAATTAACTCCAGTTTTAATTCCAGCAGCAATAGATCAGGATCCTTATTGGAGAATAACAAGAGACATTGCTGAAAAGATGGGATACTATAAACCAGCTCAAATTCACAGTAAATTTATTCCAGGTTTAATAAATAATGAGAAAATGTCTTCGTCAAAACCAGAAACTGCACTATTTACTATAGATGAGCCAGAAGAAATTGAGAAAAAAGTGAAAAATACTTTTACAGGAGGACAGCCTACAGTAGCTTTGCAAAGGAAATTAGGAGGAAATGCAGATATATGTCCTGTTTATGGGTATTTGAAATATCTTTTTGATTCTGAACATGAGTCTAATGAAAGATACAGTGATTGTAAGGGAGGGAACTTATTGTGTGGAGAATGTAAAGGAGATCTAATAAAAAAAGTTAAACCATTTATGAACGATATTCAAATAAAAAGAGAAAGGGCAAAAAACGTCATAGAGGAATTTATGATTGATGGGAAAGGACTGAATAATTAATTACAATGATTATTATTTAGATAAATATATCCATTATATCCTATCATAGGATATAAAAAGAGACAATAATGATTGTAAAATTTATTTGTGAAGATAATTATGAGGCAGAAAAGCTATCCAGCATTTTTACGTTACAAAAGGACGGCTCATTATATGTAATCGAGATAGTAAAAGTAATTGAAAATGAGGCAATAGTAAGATTGAAAGATGGTTCCCACCACTGTATTTTATTAAAAGATCCGGAAAATGCGCTAAGGCTAAAAAAAATATTTTCACACCTATCATCAACCCCAACTAAAGTAATTTCAACTACGCATATAGAAAATGAAATGTTTATGGATTTTAAATGATAAACTTTTAAATAAAATCTTTATTAAATTCATCTAAAATTATTTGGTACACTTTTTCAAAATATAATGACGTAGAATATGGCATCAAAGGAATATATTCGCGAATCGTTTCTAAAACTAACGGGACTGCTTTTTTTGAGAGATGAATATCGAATTTCATCCACAATAATCTATTCTGAGAAAATGTGATTTTCTCTCCTAGTTCTTTATTGCACATATCCTTTGCCCTATCTTCTAACCTTTTATACCAATAAGCTAAAACCTCTGGGTCTAAACCTTCGTTTAAACTGTAAAGATCATCACAGTAATTGGTTATCAAATCATCTATTTTATTTCCCTTAATCACATAATTCTTTTATATAAAAAAAATTTATTAGACAGTATCAAAAATATTTGATAATATATATATTATTTATCAATTTTCAAGCCATTTTCATCTATTTCATTAGATCTTATTCTCCTAGAAGAAATAGGCAAACCATCGTCAGCTAAAACCAATTTTACAGAATAAATATCAATAGGTGGTAAACCTAGTTTTATTCTAAGGGGATTAATCGTTTTTCCTTTTCCTTCTGTTTCACTGCTAACTACCAAGCAATCAATATTATCCGAAGTCATTAATGGTCCAAAATTACTATCTAATTTTGTTATTTCATAATTATTACCCTTAATCTCCTTTTCAATAATTATTTTTAAATTTTGCACTCTAATAGGATAGGAATTTTTGGTCTTTTTCTTTAATATGGTGGTTACAAATTCATCGCTAGTTATCCCTATTACAATAAAACTACCAATTTCAAAAGATTTTTTTAATAATTCCAAATGTCCACGGTGAATAATATCAAAAGTGCCTCCTAGGGCTACATGAGTATATTTTTTCAAACTAGAGTTTCTTCAAATCCACCTTAAAATATAAAGATTAGGTGATAACGATCCAATCCTTACAAATTTTTAAATATCCAAATTACGAAAGATCTTATATTGTCATCATCAATTACCGAATATATTTGTGAAGATTGCGGTTCTGTACTATTCCATGAAAATCCTACCACATTCCAAAGCATAAAAGAAGTACATTCACAATTATGTCCTGTAAAACGCCAAAAAATATTAGCTAATGCTGAAGCAGAAAAATTAAAGAGGTTAGCATCAGAAAGAGCTGTAACACCTGTCCTATCAACCCAAACTGCTTCAACCGCTGGTCCTCAATTAGCTGCAGCAGTCTCATCATCACAAACGACAGCAACAGCAACAGCAAAAAGTGCATCAGGCGGTGGTGATACTACAATCTCATTAACAGGA
Source organism: Candidatus Nitrosocosmicus sp. (assembly GCA_038200895.1). Classification (GTDB taxonomy): domain Archaea; phylum Thermoproteota; class Nitrososphaeria; order Nitrososphaerales; family Nitrososphaeraceae; genus Nitrosocosmicus. The sequence continues at coordinate 12,492 of JBBRRG010000021.1, forward strand.
TCAGGTACAGGTCATTCTACAGCCGACGGACCAATTGATATAGGATTTAAATCAAAGAGACAGCCTGTTGGAAAGTTTCAAGGTATCGAAGTATGGGGTCCGTATGATGCTCCAGGTCAATTAGGAATATGGGGTACCGATGTTTGTGTA
>JBBRRG010000022.1:0-12569 GCA_038200895.1 Candidatus Nitrosocosmicus sp.
TATATAAGAATTGCTGATGCATATAACGATATTGATAAGAATTATGATATAATATTTGTCGGGTGGATGGAACCAGGAGTAGATTACAGAGACAAAATATCTACAAAAGCTAAAGTTATTATTACAACTTTAGATCAAGGATTAAGCCTTGCTGCAGAATTTGATGGTCACGGGTTTGAAAAAGTAGCTAGTTGGATAACACCATCATGGGAAGACGTTAATATTGAAATAACAAATAGATATTATACAAAAATATCAGATAAATTAATTCAAAATCTTATAGATCTCAGAGGAGCGCATAACTTATGGTATGTTTACTGTAAACCACAATTGAAAAATACTATAAAAAGTATTTTAAAATGGTGTCTTGAAGAAGAATTAAAAAAAGATTATCTACAATATGAATTTGAAACTGTGCTTGATAGTACAGGTTATAAATATTTTGAAAGGCTTAAAAATCCATACATTAAACATAAATTATGGAATATTATCTTTTGAGATGACACAAAGACTTAATATAATAAATATTTAATAAAATTTTATTGAAAGTAACAACACTAGGAGCTGCAAAAGAAGTTGGCAGATCTGCCTTTTTAATTAATTCAAATAATACCAATATATTACTTGATTATGGAGTTCTATTAAAAAGAGAACCCGCTTTCCCAATACATGTAAAACCTAAAGACCTTGACGCGGTTGTGATTACTCATGCGCATTTAGATCATTCAGGAAATGTACCTTTTCTTTTTTTAAATACGGATTCTAAAATTAAAGCTTTGGCAACGTTACCAACTTTTGAATTATCACAATTATTAATTCAAGATATGATAAAAATATCAGGATTCTATCTTCCTTTTGAATTTTCAGATTTAATAAATATGTTAAATCACTCAATAAATTTGGATTATAGAACAAATCAATACGTTAAAGATGTAAATATAACTCTATTTGAATCAGGTCATGTACTTGGTGGTTCAACAGTTATTGCAGAAACAGAAGGAAAAAGAATATTCTACACAGGGGATATCAATACAAGAGGATCAAAAGTTTTGCGTCCAGCTGATTTAGATATTGGTGAAATTGATTTATTAATCATTGAAAGTACATATTCTCAAGCAGAGCAGGTTCCCAGAGAACAATCTGAAAAAGAATTAGTGAATTTTGCTTTAGAGGTCGTTGAAAGAAAAGGAATATTATTTATACCAGCATTTTCAGTAGAAAGAGCTCAAGAAATCGCATGTGTACTTAAAGCATATAGCTTTCCATACAGAATTGCAATGGATGGAATGGCGTTAAAAGCAAGCGAAATCATGCTCAGACATCCTGCATTTTTAAGAGACCCCGAAGTTTTCAAAAAATCAATAGAAGAAGTAGAAAATATTACAAGCTGGGATAAAAGGAAAAAAGTAGTCAAAACACCAGGAGTGATAATTTCACCAGCCGGTATGTTAGTTGGTGGTTCAGCTGTATTTTATTTACAAGAATTATCAAAGGATCATCTCAATGGCATCGCATTGGTGTCATATCAAGGTGAGGGAACGCCAGGAAGATCGTTACTGGAAAAAAGAGAAGTTATATTTGGAGGAAAATCGATAAAGTGTATAGCAGAAATAAATAGATTTGAATTTTCAGGACATAACAGTAGAAAAGAATTGTTTGAGATACTAGATAAAGTAAAAGGAAATCCAAATGTATTAACTGTCCATGGAGACAATCAATCCTGTACTAAATTTGCAGAAGAAATTAATGAAAAATACGGATTCAAAGCTCGTGCTCCAGATGCTGGCGAAGTTACCACCATTTAGTCAATCCACAAGATATTAACATAAATAAAAGAAGAACAAAACATCTTTTAATATTTAATTGAAAGATACACATTGTATTGATATAGATTTAAGTTTAAACAGTGGTCAGTATTTTTTATGGGAAAAGAAGAAAAAATCATGGTATGGAATTTATGGAGAAACCATATTAAAGATTACTGAAAAAGAGGATGAAAAGCCATATGAATTTGATTCCTTTCCAGAATGGGATAATTGGCAAAATAATATTTTTAGACAAGATGACAATTATGATGAAATAATTTACGAGATTTCTCAAAAAGAAAAAATCAGGAAACTAGTTCAAAAATATCCCGGATTAAGAATATTAAGACAAAAACCAATTCAATGTATATTTTCTTTTTTATGTTCAAGCAATAACAATATTCCCAGAATTCGTTTAATGTTAAGAAATCTTTCAAAGAAATTTGGAAAAAAAATAGTTTTTGACGATATGGATTTTTATACATTTCCGGATTTGAAATCACTTTATAATGCATCTATTCAAGATCTTTTATCTTGTGGTCTTGGATATAGAGCACAATTTGTTTCAAATGCAGCAAAATACATTTTAGATAAGCAGATAAATCTAGAATTTTTAAAAAAAATAAAATATGATTGTGCAAAAGAGGAATTATTAAAATTAAACGGAGTGGGTGAAAAAATTGCAGATTGTATACTTTTATTTTCATTTGATAAATTGGAAGCATTTCCTATAGATATATGGATTATAAAATTTTTGGGTCAAAACTTACAACAAATCACAAAAACAGAAATAAATCTGAACTCCAAAATTTCGCCTAGTCAATATAAAAAAATCTCTAAAGAGATTCGAAATCATTATGGGAAATATTCAGGCTATGTTCAACAATATGTATATTATAATATTAGAGAAGAAAATGGTAAAAAATGGTAAAAAAAAGTTAGTTGGATAAAACTATTTTGTTTTTTTCTTTTTATTGTCAGTTTTTTTATTTGCAACAGTTTTTGAATTTGTATTTTTTGTTTGGGGTTTAGATGCGGTAGTATTTTTTGTTTGGGGTTTAGATGCGGTAGTATTTTTTTCTATTTTGATTAATTTTTTGTTAATTTCCTTCGTTTCAGATTGAATTTGCTTGATCAACATAGACTGTTTTTCTACTATTTTAAGGCTTTTTTGTAAGATTTGAACAGTTTGTTGAATTTTTTGGATCTCTTTAAAAGATTTATCTAAGGATTTGTTAATGGGTGTTAGATCAATATCTTTAAACTCTATAGAATTAGAATTTTTTTTTGCGTCATTTCTTTTATTTGATTTAGAAAGTGGTTTGTCACCATCTTCTTCCAGTTCTTCATCATCTTCTTCCAGTTCTTCATCATCTTCTTCGGTTTTTTTGTCTTCTTCGGTTTTTTTGTCATCTAGTTTTTTAGACTTTGAATTGATATTCTCTATATACATTTCACTATTATCTGTAACATTTTTTTTGTGTAGAAGAATGGGAAAAGATTGGAGTTCTAATAACATATCTTATATTTTGAAATAAAAATACCAATTATTAAAAGTATTCTATAAAAAATTAATCAAAATAGAAAAAAATACTAACCTACTGCTTTTGATCCGTTTATAAAAGTTTTATAAATGGACAATGCTTCATCTTCATTTTTTGCTCCCACTATTGTTGCGGCACCACTTGTAAGAAAACTTACAAGTAATTTATTTTGATTAGAAACGGTTATACCTAAATTGCCTTTAGATGTTATTGTATAACCATGAGATTCAGCATTTTTTAATATATTTAATAAATTAACATCATTTTTGATTTGTGCAGGAGTAACAGTATATGTTCTCTTTCCTCTGTCCCGTCCACACAGCTCTTCTACCATTAATGACGGGGCTTGGATAATTTTTTTATTTACATTATATCCACATGAAGAACATTCATCATGCCTATACATTTGAATTTTATCAAAAACCAAATCATTTAGATCTATATAGAGCAGCTTATTTACTAATGATGGTTGTTGACCAACAACGATTTTTACAACTTCAGAAACTTGAACTCCAGCTACAAGATAGAGAATAGATGGATGTACGCCCTCCGTACTACAAGTAGGCATCTCATCTTCGGATAATTCAGGAAAAATACACCGAAGACAAGCACTTTCATTAGGTAAAATGGTACATACAGAACCGACCATTCCAAGAGCACCTGCATAAATAAAAGGTATTCCTAGTTTTAAACAAGCATCGTTCAGAGCATATCTTGCATCAATGCTATCCAAAGCATCGATAACAATATTACAATCTTTAATTATATTATCAGCTGTGAATGGAGTAACCGAAATAGGAACAGCTTCTATATCTACACCAGAATTCATTTTTTGTAAACGTTCAAGCGCTGCTTCAACTTTAACTTTACCAACATCGGCTTCGCTATACAAATGTTGTCTATGTAGATTAGATATTTCTACTACATCTCTATCCACTAACCTAATTTTTCCTATACCCATTCCAACTAATTGTGTAACTACCGGGTTTCCAATTCCTCCTGCACCAACAACGCATATTTTTACATCTTTGAGTTTTTCCATTCCAACATAACCGATTTCTTCAAGCATGATTTGTCTGGAATAGCGTATCATATCGTTGTTGGTTATTTCTGCACCTCCAGCAACAGCAGGCAATATATAAACCGAGTCGCCATTGTTGAGTATGGAATTCATTCCAGCATTATTAAAACGAATATTTTTTCCATTAATATAAATATTAATTAATGCTCTTGGTTTTCCATTCAGGTCTATTACTCTACGTTTAAAATCATCACCTAACATATTAGAAATAAGATTAAATGCTTCTTCCAAAGTTGATGCATCAATGGATAATTTTTTTTCACCGGTACCTTTGTTTAAAACAGAAGGAATTACAAATTCTACAGTGGCCAATTTATAATTTACAACACCATTTTTAGATTTATATCCTTTTGTTCAATGTATCATTGCAGAAACTAATTGTATATCAGGTTTAACTGGATGAAGAGTAGGGAGAAGATCAATAATAGACTCGGTAGATTTGAGTCCGTTCCCAGTAATATAGCAAACGATTTTTTCGTCTTTATCAATTTTATTTTCTTCAATAAGTTTCTTCAACACACCAACAGATACACCTCCAGCGGGCTCGGTGAAAATACCTTCGGTTTTTGCAAGTAAAAGAATAGCACGTTTTATTTCATCATTCGTAACTTCTTCTCCAATTCCATTAAATTGTCTAAGACGTTTTAATACATATGATCCATCACCCGGATCCCCTATTGCAAGGCTCTTTGCAATAGTATCGGGTATCTCTACAGGCATAACTTCATTAGATTTATTTTTATAAGCATCGACAACGGGCGAACATCCATGAGGCTGTGCTGCAATTATTCTCAAATTAGAAATGTCAGAAATTATTCCCAAATCCATCATTTCTTCAAATCCTTTACAAATAGAATTTAACATAGCTCCACTTCCAACTGGAATTACCAATACATCTGGAACGGTCCAGTTTAACTGTTCTAATACTTCAAAAGCTAAAGTTTTAGAACCTTCAACATAATAAGGTCTCATATTTATATTTACTATACCAATACCATTAGAGTCTCCTATTACAGATGCTAGCCTATTTGCATCATCATATGTACCATCAACTGCTATAAATTTTGCCCCATAGGATAAAGACTGAGCTATTTTTACATGTTCTAAATCAAAAGGAGCAAAAATGTAACATGGTAATTGAGCTTTACTTGCATGTGCGGCAGTTGCAGAGCCAAGATTACCAGTTGATGCACAACCGACTGCGGATAAATTCATTTCTCTAGCTTTTGATACTGCAACTCCTGCAGGTCTATCCTTAAAAGAAAAAGTTGGATTAACAGAATCATTTTTGATATAAAAATTTTTCAATCCACCCAATTTATGGCCCAAATTATCTGCTTTTTGTAAAGGAGTAATAGAGCCATTCAAACTAACAATATTTTCCTTATGTTCTACTGGAAGAATTTCAAAGTATCTCCAATAAGTTAAATCAGATCTATTTTCAAAAGTCTGTTTTGTAATGTTATCATCTAATTTATATAATACATCTAAAGGCCCAAAACAATCTTCACATATATATATAAATTCTGGAGGATATTCTTTGCTGCATTCTCTACACTTTAACGCCTTAATAATACCCATTATTTCTAATTGATTATAAATAATATAATAGATAAATTGCTCTAAATAATATTTAGTATTACTTAACTATTAAAAACTAACTATTGTAATTCATTATGAAAGCAGGATTTATTTCCAGTATGACATGCAGGCTTTAAAGAATCAACCAAATATATCAAACCATCAGAATCGCAATCTACTAAAATTTTTTTTACTGGTTGAATATTTCCAGATTCTTCACCTTTCATCCAGATTTTATTGTGAGATGTGCTCCAAAACCAAGCATTACCCGTATTCATTGTTTTAGATAATGCATATTTATTTACATATGCTAGCATCAAAATATCTTTTGTATTTATATCTTGTACCACAACAGGTATTAGACCATTTCGTTTATCAAAATCTATTTCATTAATGGTTTTTAGCATCTACAAATATTAAAATACAGTTATATAAATTTTTGAAATAATACATTGTAATAGACATATGCCTAATCAAACAATATTACTATCAAAATTAATAGTGAAAAGTCATTCAAATGAATAATCAGAACTACAAAGAACATGATGAGAAAATTCTCCATATTGGATTCGATGACACTGATTCAACTAACGGTAGGTGTACCACACATCTAGCATATCTACTTACAGACGTTTTGATTAAAAAATTTAAAGTAAATTTCATAGACTTTCCTTTATTAATTCGGTTGAATCCAAATATTCCGCTTAAAACTAGAGGAAATGGGGCAGTTTGTTTAAGAATAAAAGGAAGAAAATATGATGAAATTATACAAGAAACATTACACTTTATAAAAAATTATTCAGATTTAGAAAATGGAGCAAATCCTGGTTTAGCTTTTTATGAAGAAAATAACATCGTCAATGATCTAGTTTCTTTATCTAAGAATGCAATGGATAAGGTATTAAGCAAACAATTAGCAGAAAAAATTGCAAGAAGAAACAATATCCAATATCATTTATTTGGAAAAGGATATGGATTAGTAGGAGCGTTAGCAGCAATAGGCTGTCAATTAAATAATGATCACACCTATGAAACAATTGCATATAGAAAAAAAGAAAATATAGGAACAATAAGAAAGATTGATGGATGTAAAGTTAAAAAATTAGATGATGAATCATTTCCATATACATTTAATAATTTCGATTATAGAAAAAATAGAATCTTAATTGCACCACATGGCCCTGACCCAGTTTTTTGTGGAATTCGTGGAGAAAATCCAATAATTACCTCTTTATTTGTTAAAAATTTACAAATAAATGAGGAATTAGATGGGTATATGGTTTTTAGGTCCAATCAAGGAACAAATTTACATTTAACTGAAGAAAGAAGATTATCAAAGATATTACCTTATACATCAGGTCATATCAATTGCCAGGTAATTACAAAACCAACCATCATTAATGGAGGACATATAATATTTTATGTAAAAGACGATTTAAATGATATTTTGCCAGTAGCGGTGTATGAACCTACTCAATTAACTAAAGTCGCCGTATTGTTAGAAATAGATGACAAAATTGAAATAGGATATGGAGCACATATTAAATCAAATAACCTAAAAACGTTAAATTTAGAGTATTTAGTTATTAAAGAGTTAAAAGAAATTTTTTATTATAAAAATCCTTTATGCGAAAAATGCGGTAAGACCACAAAATCAGAAGGAAAAAATAAAGGATTTCAATGCACATCATGTAAAATAAAAAAAAGAAATGAATCTAAAACAGCAATTAAAAAAAATAGAGAATTGATCTGTGGTTTATATATTCCAGATCCAATTGCCCACAGACATTTAACAAAACCATTTTTTAGATATAAGAAAGAAAGAAAATATGATGAAAAACATATTTCATATTTATTGAAAAATATTCGATGGATCACAAAAAAATAGCGGGGAGTTGATTTGAACTTACGGCTGGCCTATTATTAATAGGACAGAAACCGCTCTGCGGGTTATGAGCCCGCCGGGATTACCTAGCCCCTAAAAAGGTCTGGCTTCCCCACCCCGCTAATTAATAGTTGTAATATAGGCATTATATATATGATGACGATTGCTATTTGAATAAAACAAAATTATAAAAAAAGATTGTGACTTATATTAGATAGCATAGCGATAAAAAAAGAAATTTTAAATGCGGGAGATGGGATTTGAACCCATGGACTCCTAAGAGATGAGGTATCTCAATTCTCCTGGTTTCTGAGCATCATGTATATAAAATATCTCACGCCTTTGACCAGGCTTGGCAACTCCCGCATAACAGACTTTTAATAAATCCATATATATATTAATAAAATAAGACATTATTGTCCAAAAAATATCTAAAAATAGGTTCTATCATTTCTATAAATTTTATAAAAAACAAGAAAAATTTTAAATATTAATTTATACTTTCGGCTATAAAATCATGTTCTCCTCAATAAGTATGTTCCTTAAAAAGAGAGATGTATTATAAAATAATAAAAATAAAAATGGCAAAAACAATTAAACATAAGACAAAAATATTAGAGGGGAAATGATTATTAGATATTAAATAAAAAGATTAAACTATGAATATGATAATTTTCTTGGTACTGTAATTGGTATCTATATTACAAAAATAAAAAGATATACTGCTTTTTCGATCACTATTATAATAAAAAGAAATAATATAATATTGTAGAATATTTTAATGCCATTGGGAAATATAGAGAATATAATATTTGTACGAGATTAAAATATGTAACAGATCCATCTAATTTGTGAATCTGTAGAATATATAATACATTTTTGGAAAAAAAATAGAGAATTGTATTGACGATATTTAAAAAAATATGAACATGAGAAAAACACAAAATGAAAATACTATAGCAAGTATTATATTCTACAAAAGAAATGGTATAAGACAACTATAAAAACGAAAGGAATTTAATTATAAAGTATTGGAAAATAAGGTAACAATTTTTGTTAAATAACAAATAGATAAACTATCAGAAATTAATCTGTATGTCCGCCCAATAGATTTACAAAAATATCATCCAAAGTTATTGGAGATACAGCAAATGATAAATTATTATCCATTGCCAATTCAGATATTTCTTTCAAATTTGATTCGAATGTAAATAACCTTATAGAATTAGAACTGATTTCAATTGCTTTTCCAAATGAATAAAACATAGCTTTGATATCACGGTTATTATATTTACTTGATTCATGAATATCTACTCGTATTTGATAATTCAATGTGTTCCTTAAATTAGTCATATTACCTTTTGAAATAACTCTACCTTTATCAAGAATAAAAATAGAATCAGACAACAATTCTGCTTCATCCATATAGTGAGTTGTTAAAACTATCGTTTTGCCTTTATTTTTCCAATCTTTAATAATAGACCAAACCTGACGCCTAGAAACCGGATCTAAACCAATAGTAGGTTCATCAAGGAACAATAAAGGAGCCTCCGTAGCCATAGCCATACCAACTAAAATTTTTTGTTTCATACCGCCAGAAAGATTCAAAACAGGAACATCTTTTGCAGAATAAAGGTCTAATCTATTTAAAATATCAGATGTTTTTTTTGATGCAGAATTATTGCATTCTCCCCTTATTTTTAACCAATTATAAATATGATCCCAAGGTGTTAATGCACGTAGAGGTCTTCCTTCTTGTGGAACAATCGAAACTATTTTACGTACTTTCTCTGGCGAGGAAACAACATCTTCACCAAATACCAATATTTTACCAGAAGAAGGTAATAATTGAGTAGAACAAATACGTACAAATGTTGTTTTACCAGCACCATTCCTCCCTAAAAGTGTAGATATTCTTCCACTTTCTATTTTTAATGAGACATCATCCAAGGCCTTTTTGTGCGAACCTTTGTAGAGCTTATTTACATTAAAAGATTCTACAGCAAACATAATATCTTAATATTCAGCATCAAAAACTATTTTAATACTCATTTTTTTTAAATTCGTTTGCTAGGTCTTTAAGGAGACTTTTTTGTTTATCATTGATTTTATCAGGCAATTTTACATCGATTTTTACATACTGAGTCCCTCTTCCAAACTTTCCATATCTAGGCAAACCTTTACCCTTAATTTTGAAAACAGAATTAGCCTTTGTACACGAAGGTATTTTTAATTTTTCGGTTCCATCTAAGGTAGGTACATGTGTCTCTATTCCCAATATCAAATCAATAAAAGAAACATCAAAATTACAAATTAAATCACCATCATCCAGTACTTTAAAAAGGTCATGAGATAAAACGTGAATTCGTATTAATAAATCACCATTCACACCACCTTGTATATGTTCTCCTTTTCCCGATAGTCTTAATGTTGTACCGTCTTCTACGCCCGCTGGAATTTCGATATTGACAGTATTTGTTTTATTAATTTTGCCGTTTCCTTTACATACATTACAAGGTTTTTCTATTATTTTGCCTTCCCCATGACAGGTATTACAAGTTTCCAATGAAATAAAAGTGGAAAACTGATTTTGATTATAAACTCTTCGTGTTTGCCCTTGTCCATTACATGTAACACATTTTTTTGGTGAAGTACCAGGAGACGCTCCTGTTCCTGAACAAGATGAACAATTTTCGATTGAAGGAATCTGAATTTCTTGTTTAGTTCCCTTTAAAACATCTTCCAAGGTCATATCAACATCATATAAAAGATCTCTGCCCCGGATTCGTCTATCATTATTTCTGGAATTAAATCCGAAAGGATCATTTCGATTTCGGCTGCCACCGCCACCACCCATTCGACCAAAAATCTGTTCAAATATATCACCTACACCACCAAATCCCATATCTTTAAAAACTTCAGCAAAGTTATCCTCAGAACCTCTGAATACCTCTTCTGTTCCAACATGACCAAAAGTATCATAGTGTTTACGTTTTTCCTGATCAGATAGAACGGCATATGCTTCTGAAATTTCTTTAAATTTTTCTTCAGCTTCTGATGATTTATTACGATCAGGATGATATTTTAAGGCTAATTTTCTATAGGCGGATTTTATTTCATCTTTAGAGGTAGTTTTTTGAACATTTAATATTTCATAATAATCTCTTTTAGTCATTACAAATCATAAAAATAATAGAAAATAAGAAATCACCATAACTCAAGGCTTTGTGCTTGAATTAGATGTATCAGAATTGGACTGCGAGGGGTCTTTGTTGAAATTTTGATCGGAATTATTTTCGTTTTGAGGAGGAGGAACATTACTACCTGCATCATCAGAACCTGAAGGAGAATTTGTGGTAGCAGTAGTATTAGCAGCAGCAGATTGATATGCAGCAACACTGATCTCGCTGAGAGCATTTTTCAGATCGGTTATTTTTGTTTTTATAGTTTCAATATTATTTGTTGAAAGAGCCTCCCTTAATTCCTGAATGAGTTTATTAACTTTATCCTTTTGTTCGGGGTTTACTTTATCCTTTAAATCCTGATTTATCAACTTTTCTGCAGAATAAATCAAGTTATCAGATTCATTTTTTAATTCAGCTTCTTCTAGCTTCTTTTTATCAACGTCAGCAAATTCTTCAGACTCTTTTTTTAATTTTTCGATTTCCTCTTTAGATAATTTCGTGCTTGCAGAGATAGTTATTTTAGATTGTTTAGATGTTGCCATATCCTTAGCAGTTACATTTAAAATTCCATTGGTGTCTATATCAAAGGTTACTTCAATTTGAGGAACACCTCTAGGAGCTGGTGGTATGCCAGATAAATTAAACATACCTAGAGAAACACAATCTGAGGCCATAGATCGCTCTCCTTGAACTACATGGATAGTTACTGCAGTTTGGTAATCTGCAGCAGTTGTGAATACCTTACTTTTTTTGGTAGGAATAGTGGTATTACGCTCAATTAGAGATTCTTTCAGTCCTCCCATAACCTCTACTCCAAGAGTTAGCGGAGTTACATCTACCAATAGAATATCTGTTGTCACTTCACCGGAAATAATTGCTCCCTGTATAGCTGCACCTAATGCTACAGCTTCCATTGGATCGACACCACCTTCGGGTTCTTTGTTCATTACAGAAGTTACGAATTCTTTAACTATTGGCATTCTCGTAGGTCCTCCTACCAAAATTATTTTTTCAATATCTCCAGTGTTTAGTTTCGCATCTTTTAAAGCTTGTAGCATAGGATTTCTGGTTTTTTCTACAATAGGTCTTAACAATTCTTCCAATTTTGAGCGAGTTAATGTTAAAATGAAGTTTTTTGGTCCGGAAGAAGCATCGTATGCCAAAAATGGCAAGTTTATCTCAGTAGTAACTATATTAGAAAGTTCGATTTTAGCTTTTTCCGTAGCCTCACGGATTCTCATAATTGCAGCTTTATCATTTCTTATATCCAAACCAGATTGTTTTTTAAATTCATTAACAAGATAATCTATTAAAATATTATCCATATCAGTACCACCTAACTGAGTATCCCCAGAAGTACTCTTTACTTCAAATACACCACCACCCATTTCCATAATAGTAACATCCAAAGTTCCACCTCCAAAATCAAATACCATGATCTTGAGATCTTTTTGAACTTTGTCCAATCCATATGCAAGGGATGCAGCC
>JBBRRG010000023.1:0-11933 GCA_038200895.1 Candidatus Nitrosocosmicus sp.
AAGGCTGTACAGAGGTCCTAACAAGGACAAATATATTGTATGCATTGATTTTGATAACAAACATGGACGTGATGAATTTTTATCATCCTACTATGAAGAGGCAAGGACCTTGGATGAATTTGCTCAAACAACTATAGGAGCAGCATCTTGATAACCAAGATAAGGCCCACGTTTACTTTGCTGTAAATAGGTCTTTAAAAAATAGAGGAGGTCTTGGCGGGTATAGCCAAGAAAGAAGAAGATAACAACACTGGTATTGAGAGTAAGGTCCCTGTCATAGAAGTTAAGTCGGAAGGAAAATCTTTGGTAATGTGTCTACCCTCCTTTCACAAAAACGGTAGCAGATATGAGATTATAGGGACAGATAATCTGGCAGTATTGGACCTTGAACAAACAGAGATACTTGAAAATACCTTAAACCAAATCTATAAAAAATATGGAGGGACAGTCAATAATACTAACAACTGTTTAACTCCTATAGACAATCTTTTCAAAGATGATTATGCTTCAATTGAAGGGAATAGACACTCTGATCTATTAAGAGTGGCAGAGTCACTTGTCATTCGAAATAAAAATACTTTGTCAGATGAGCAAATTAAAGAGGTTGTCTACGAATGGAATAAAAAGCACTGCCGGCCACCATTAGAAGATAAAGAGGTAGAAAAGCAGTGGGCATGTGCAACAAAATTTGCAGAAAATAAACCCAAAGCTGCATTCTCATCTACAGCAGACCCTTCATTTGAGGGAGCAAAAGAGAAATCCTTGATTAAACAGGCTGTAGAAAATATAATGAGCAATCATCATTTTCTGACAATAGAAGAATCAGGACAGATCTTGGTTTATAGCGATGGAGTTTATGTGGAAGGCGGAGATACTCTAATAGATAAACTGTCAGAGGATATACTTGGATATAATCTTAAGCTTCACATGCTGGCAGAGATAAAAGGGCATATTAGAAGACGAACATACAAGTCAAAAAATGAACTTGATAGTGACATACATATCATAAATTTGCAAAATGGTCTGTATGATATTTGCAAGGACGAATTAAAACCCCATACTCCGGACTATTATTCGATTAATCAAAAATCTTTTCCCTATGACGCACAGGCAAAGCCAAAATTGTTTGGAAAATTCCTAAGGGAGGTTTTATACCCTAAAGAAATAAGAACTGCGGTGGAGATAATGGCTTATACATTTTACCGCGATTATCCGTTTTGAACATTTTTTTAAATTGCATGGTGACGGCTCAAATGGCAAAAGTGTATTCATCGGCCTATTGACAAAGTTGCACTGTGTTAAAAATGTAGGCAACGTTCCACTTTCATCCCTGATTGGCAATCATTTTGCTCTTTCTGATTTGGAATATAAGGATATCAATGTTGATACAGAGCTTTCTGCCACAGCTGCTATTAAGGACACGTCTTTGTTAAAAAGACTAACCGGTGGCAGAAAACAACCTGTAAGAGTAGAGAAAAAATATCAAAAAGCATATGATACCTATCTGTATGCTAAAATGTTTTTCAATACAAATACCATAGCAGAAACAGCTGATCAAACGACCGCTTATTTCCACAGGGAGATAATCATGGGTTTTCCAAACAAGTTTGAAAACAAAACAGATGACCCTCATATTCTGGACAAATTAACAACTCAAGAGGAGTTATCAGCAATATTCAATGTATTAATGCCTGCAATGAGAACTTTGCTTAAAAACAATGGACTATACTTTAATGACAAGACAAGTGAGGAGAGAAGGCGAAAGCATGAAAGGGCAGTAGATCCAGTTAAAGCCTTTGTGGCTGAAGCAATAGCTGATGATTCTACAGAAAGTGATTACGTTATAAAGGCTCATTTGTATGTGGCGTTTAAAAAGTATTGTAAAAAATATTCATTAGCCACCAAGTCCATAGAAGCAGTAGGCAAGGATTTAAAGAAACTTCATTGGAACGACGGAAAGGAAGGAAGTGGCGAAAAAAGAAGGACATATTGGATTGGTAGGAGACTAACCCCTGAATATACAATTATGGAAGAACAACAACTAGTTACGTCATTTGCCTAGTTTTCTTTGTCTATAGTTATATTGTTTCTATACGTTCATCAAGTCTATAGTCCATAGATTTATTGGCTTTCAAAGGCTCCTGTCCATTATTAGTTACCACAGCCGCATTTAGCTAAGCACCAAACAACTTTCTGATGGCTTTACAAGATAAGGCCGATATTATGGTATAAACTAGTTGCTCGAATCTCCTTGATTGAGAAGTTCATTTTTATTGGTTGATTGATAAAACTATCGGCAGACATCCGAAGCCATCAAGAGGAGGATAACCAGGATTGATGGCACTTTGCCAGATCATCATTTCCTCATCAGCAATTAATGAGCAGAAGGTGCCATAATCCTTGAAATCATCCTCATCAACATCTCCTTTCCCTACCTTTAGAAAGCATCTTCTGCTTTTAAGAAACCTTATAGAAAAGCGATTATGAATATTTTTGCCATGCCTTAGAATACTGTTCGGTCATTTTATCAATTTCATATATTAGATAGTGTTTTGCACTAATGGTCTTTGCTCTACCGGCTAGTATTTCCGCGCCTTGCTCTTTTAATTCAGATCTACAAAGTATATTATAATGGAATTTTCTCAAGTCCATAAAAGAGACTTTGTCATCAGTAATGTTTTTAAGTATGGAATGAGCCGTTTTACGTTGGGCATAGTCTACCTTTCCAAGCCCCCTAAATTTCTTCCAAATCTCTGTAGACGCTATTGTAAAATAACTATGTTTTTGTCCTACTATTCTATTTAAAATAACTATGGTGTAGCCATTGTTCTTATCTATAACATGTAGATTAGGACAATTACAACCCGATAGACTATTACACATAGGTGTATCATGAGTATAAGATATCTCTTCTCCTCGCAGTCCTGAATAAAGAGCAAACTTGATTATTATTCCAAGATCTCCGTCAATTTTTAATATGATAGAGATCATCCTTTTAATATAATCGTCATCACTTAGCCATACTCTATCATGTATCTTCATTTTTCTATTTATTTCATACCTTTCAATAATTTCTCGAATAAGCAATTTGAGTTCAGGGTTATGAAACTTTCTATCATAATATTCTCCAAATCTTCTCATTGCATCACATATCCAAGCCCTTTTATGTCCTGATTCGGCTCTAATTAATTCAGGTTTGGTAAAGAAAATTTCTACGTATCTTTCAAAATACCTCACCAAGTCTTTAGCATGTTTATGGTAAGCATATCTTTTAGAAAAGTCCTTTAACATATCTTCAGAATTCACATTTCTATAAAATGTAGGATTAAACTCCCCTGTTAATGGGTCCCTTATGCCTTTATCTCTTATTCTGTTTATCAGTCTCTCAACTTGCTCATTATTTCATGTGGTGGGTATTCACCCTTTATCCATGCATGAACAAAATCGCTAAAAGTTTTAAATGAATTTAATTTTAATTTGCCATTTAAAACAGCCAAATCGTCTTCCTTCAATCTGACTGTAACACTTTTCCATGTTGATTGCTTCCTATGAGTTTGTGCTTTTTCATTCATAACTTCTTTGTTGCATACTTAGCTTTAGCTTTTTCGTCAACAATTTACGAGCAGACGTCAACAATTTAGGTTCATTGTCAACAGGAATACTAAAGAATTTCTAGATGGTCAACATTTTAGTCAACAATTTAAAAAATCTTATAAAGAGGTTCTCAAGCTCGGGATCGCGGGCTTAAATATACGCACGAGTTAGTCATACGAACAAGAGATCCATCTATATCGAAAATACTAAAATGCGAAGTGCGGGATTTGAACCCGCGATCCCGAGCTTGGGAAGCTCGTACCTTAACCAGGCTGGGCCAACTTCGCTGAGAATAAAAAATATAATCAATCAATCAATCAATCTACAAATATCTTTTATTCAAAAATAAAAATTAAATAACATCATATAAACTATCTTTCATATATCCGCCCGTTTTTAAAGGCGATTTTTCTTGCTGAACTGATATCTCGTATGCCTCGTCGATTTATCTCTGTTCCCTGTCTAATAGATGTACCATATTCATCAACAATTTCAACTATCACTTCATCTTTAAAATATTTTTTTAAAATTTCTGCAATTTGATATGATAAAGTTAAACTACCATCACCAATTCTAACAATTTTTTTTTGAGAGTCAATAGCAGATAAAATTACAGATATTTTTTCAATAGCAGATTGCACAGATAACACAATTATTTTATCCAATTCAAAATTATAATATAAAATAGATATACCGATTCTTTTTCCGGGATCAATACCCACAATTAACTGATCATTAGAATAGCAGTACGAACTCATAGAATTTTGTAAAATTTTTGCCTTCACAGAAAGTGGAGATTGTTCTAATTCGGTATCGAGAAGAACATCATTCCTCTTTACAATTTTTGATTCATTTAAAGTAGTAATTATTATTTTTGCGTTACATAATGCTGCTTCTTCAGGGGAAAGAGATAGAAAATTTAAATCCAAGGATTTAAGTGCGCTTGTTATTTTATAATAAGAACGTCCTGAAAGTGTTGCAACAATAACAGGCGGACAACTTACTAGGTTGAGCATTTTATTGTTAAATCTGATTTAAAGCAACAATGTAAGACTATTAAAGATTGTGGAAAAATATAAGACATATAATTTATTTTTCAGAATAATAATAAGAAGAAGGATATTATTGTTGATTGGTTTTCCATTTCATCAATCTAGAACTTAAAGTCTATTGTTTTTTCAAATCAAATAAAATATAGAATATTTAACAGGCCTATTACCAGAAGTTTCTTTTTCCAACTTAATTAAAAGTTCCATAAAAGAAATTATACGTCAATTATCATCAGACAGTCAAATTCAAAATAGCCTGGGCTATATCACCCTTAGTTTCTGTCAATGCAATAATGGCTTTTTCTTTATATACATTAGCCTGTTGCATGACCAAAATAACATCCTCCTCTTTAAATGATGGAACAGATCTATTACTTTCTTCAATTTCAGTAGCAACAATTTGAAATATAGTACTATCCTTTCCTTTCATTTCAACAACCTGTGGTTTTTTCAAAAATATTTCTTTAGTATCAGTTTTTATGATAACCTCTTCAACCGAGCTTAAATCTTTCATATCCAGACCCATTCGGTCGAGCATTCTTCGCATATCTCTATTGCCTGATCGCATCATAGAAATCACTATGTACTTCTACTTTTTATTCCTTCTCTAATTTTAACTCCTACACCTCTTAAAAGAGATCTATTAGAGTTTTCATGACTTTTATTATGATAATATGAGAAAGGCAATAATGAACGCCCTACTGCCAAAATATTCTGCTCAGAATCTATAATTGCTACGTCTGAGCCAGTTTTAACATTAATTCCACAGCGTAATACATGTTTAACAAATAAAGATCTACCTTCGGAAACAAATGGGATAGCATCATCAGCAGGGATTATGCAATTGAATATAAAGTTTTCATGATGTAAAAAAACTTCTGCTCCATAAATTGTCAATGCAATTCCTCCATCTGTTCTAAATGTTCCAATTAATTTTCCATTTATACCAAAATTCTTTATTCTGCCAGTTTTTCTCGAATATTCAATTTCTATATCTCTTGTCAAAACAGAGCTTATTTCTGGACCAAACAGAAAATTGATATGTGAAGATATTTTTCGGAAAGGATCAACTAACAGTTTCTTCAAAGCTTATGTAGAGATATAAGTCCACAATTATAAAAATTAAAAGCAATAAATACATACATATATTTTATTTGAAATATCAAGACTGTTATTAAAAATAGAAAATACTAATAAATTACTATTTAATTAAAGAAACATGGTTTCTTTTTGTGAATTATGTGGAAAGCAAACAGAGGACAAGAAAAAAGTAATGGTAGAAAATTCGGTTTTTAATGTTTGTATGGCATGTTCAAAAAGGGGCAAACCAATAGAATCTAATAGTAACTTTAGAACCAGCATCCATGGAAAAAATACAAGAATTCCTGCAAAATCAACCTCTCCATATTCTTCGTCAACGCCAACAACAAAACAAACTCCATTTTTGACTAGAATAAAATCAATGCCAAGAAATAAACCTCCCCCTCTTAAAAAAATAAATTTAACAGATGAAATGATATTGGATCCAGAATTTCCAAAGGTTATCAGAGATGCAAGGAATAAAAAAGGAATAACACATGATCAACTGGGACAAAAAATTAACGAAAAAGTAACTCTATTAAAAAAAATAGAGACAGGAACAATAAAACCGGATGAAATCTTGTCAAAAAAATTAGAAAATTTCTTGGGAATAAAATTATATATCAATGCAAATGAAGACATCACAGAATAAAAAATGAAAAGTAAAAAGCATAGTTTTATTTTTTTATTTCAATAATTAAAAAACATGTTTGATAGAGAAGTTGTAGTACTTAGAATAGGTCACAGACTTGTTAGAGATGATAGGACAACAACACATGCAATACTAGTATCAAGAGCTTTTGGAAGTAATGCGATGTATATGACAGATGTCGATGAAGAAATAAAAAATACAATCCATAAAGTAAATAATTCTTGGGGAGGATTAAAGGAATTTAATCTTGAAATAATTGATGATTGGAAAAAATTAATCAAGGAGTGGAAAGAAAAGCAAGGTAAAATCATTCATTTGACGATGTATGGACTTAGAATTAATGAAGTAATTGATGAAATTAAATTAATAGAAAAGAAAATCATGGTAATAATAGGAGCCGAAAAGGTCCCAAAGGAAATTTATTTTTTAGCAGACTATAATATATCCATAGGAAATCAACCTCATTCAGAAATAGCAGCATTAGCTATTTTTCTTGATAGATTATTTGAGGGTAAACAATTTGATAAAGGATTCTCGGATGGAAAGATGAAAATTATCCCGTCAGATAAAGGGAAAAATGTCATTAGATTGAAAAAATGAATTAGTATTTAAATTTTAGTAAATAACTTTGCTATATACCCAAGAATTGAAAAAGTCATTTATATAAGCAGAAATAATTAAGCGCAATCTTAAATTATCCAAGTCTAAATGAACACTAATTCTGATCTCATCCTTATTATATAAAAGCACAGCCGGATGCAAGTTAAGTTCATCAAAGGTTTGTCCACTATATGATATCATTATGCCAAGAAATAGAGAAGATTTGTTTTTAAAAACCATTGTACAATTTCATAAAAGTAAAAAAACAGTATAAAAAAGAGAAACCTATCTACCTAAAAATTTGATTAATCACTATCAAACAATATTAAATAAAACCATTATGTAGTAACTAATCCAAGTTTAGACAAATTTATTGCCTTTTTTATTTCCATTGCTATTCGACGGCCCATGCTCACTGGATTTTCATATAACAAATCAGAATATGGAGAACCAGAGACATATAGATTAGTGCCTGCTACAATTCTGGCAGAGAATTCAAATGAAATAAAATTAGCGTTGTTATCATATACACCCTCTATGCAAAAAGGTCCAGGTATACCAGGAGGTACAAGTTTGCTAGCAGCACTAACAAATCTTTCGCCCATAGAATAAACATCAGGTAGTAATGATTCTCTCAATACAATAGGAATATTGCCTATTACGGTATAAGATGGTTTTACCTCAGAAGACATTTGATATTTTGCTGGAATTCTACCTATTGCATCAATATCAGTTTCATATCGTCTATCAACGCCCAATAATTCCAATTCATTTTCAATAGGGGAATAAAAAAATTGTAAGTAAACAGGAACACCATTGGCATATTTTTGTATAAAAAGTTGATCTTCTGAATCAATAACATTAGATTCTACAAGTTTTAGAGATTGTTCTTCAAAACTTTTCTTATCTGTAACTAAAAAATAACCTTTACCACCAGCTGCTCCATGCAATTTTACAATACATAACCCGTCTATATCATTTTTAGACAATATTTGTTTCGGAGTCGATAATGCAGACTCATTCATTAAACGTTGTTTTAATAACCTATCAGATTCCCATCGTAAAATCCACTTATTACCAAAAATGGGTATTTTAATTTCTTCAATATTATTCATAGATATTGAAGAAATTAGTGTTCCATGGGGTATCAATAGAGGATTATATTCATCGATCAATTTTTTTTGAAAGTCATGATTCAAGATATCTTGGAAATTGTTCAATACAATAAGTTTATCAATAAATTTAAATCGTTTATATAGGGAAAATCTTTTTTCTTCACAAGCTAATAAAGTTTGAAATCCCTCGTCTTTAGCCCCCTTTAATACTTGCAAAGAACAGTGTGATCCTAGGGTCATTATATATCTAGGATTAACACAATTTTGATTATTTTCCGTATTGATATGAGATGCGATCATAATAGATTATAATTTGGAAAATCACCACCAGATTAAAGTTTTTTTGAAAATTTTGTAATTGCAAGAGACAAAAAAGGTCTAAGAATATACAATAATCCATCTATTTTATACCGGTATATTAAGTAAAGTAGATGTCCATATGCTTTATTCGTTCTCATTAAAATAATGGATGAACCCGTTCTAAATAAAGCAAAATAGTAAGAAAGATAAAAATAAAAGACATCATTTCTATTTGTAAACTTTATAATTAATAATATTTATTCAAACTATTTAAGAATAATCGATAAGGTTGTACAAGTTTTTCTTTATTTTTTAGGGATCTTTCTTTTTGTGGCTATACCAATTAATAAAAGTATGCTAAACATTCAGGTATTTTTATAGTGACTTTAAAATAAAAAATCCTCTACTATGAGACTACTAATTGCGTAATAGACAGTCAATTTTATTATTTAATTTAGCGAACATATACAAATTGGTATATATGCATCGACACGAAAAAAATTAGAATAAATCGGCTATAAATAAATAACTAAAATAAAAAGTAATTGGAAAAAAATAATATAATAATTTATAATATGAGGTAAAAATAATAGTTCATATTTAATCATGATTGAAAAAGACCACATAATCATAGATAGTAAATTAATTTACAATGGTCCAATAAAGCTAAGACTAGATACTTTTAAAGTAAATGGAAAAATTTTTAAAAAAGAAATAATAGAACATAATGCATCTGTAGGCATCATCCCAATAATTAATAATGATGAAATTATGTTAATAAAACAATATAGACATGCAGTAAACAAATATCTAATTGAGATACCTGCAGGTAAAATAGAAAACAAAGAGACCCCAATTGAAGCTGCAAAAAGAGAATTAGAAGAAGAAACAGGATTTAAAGGAGATTTGATACCATTGACCAAATGTTATCTTGCACCAAGTTATGACACAGAATTGATGCATTTTTTTATCGCAAAAAATATTGTCAAGATAGACCATTCATCACGAATAATGGATGATGATGAAAATATTTCAAATATGATTGTAAAGTTAGACGATGCATTACATTATTGTTTTAATGGAAATATCATAGACTGTAAAACAGTATCAGCAATACTTCTGTACCATATGTCATTTTTAAAAATCAAATAAATAAATTTGTTCAGAAATAATAATTATAAATATAATTAATAGTATTCTGCAATGACGGAGAATCATTATAAAAATTTTCCAAATATAAAAATGCAACTAAATTTGCAAAGCATAATTTTTCTTCATTTGTAAAACTTAATAAATGACCAAACAAATAAGCAGAGTCCCATGAATCCCCCGCTCCACTCACAACATTAATCTTAGATGGAGGAATCGCATTAACAAAAACAGTATTACAACCATTAGACAAAACAGAACCAATCATAGTATGAATACATATATCAATTTTGAAAAATTTAGATAGAAATAATGCAGATTTGCAAAGATTGATTGGTGTTATCGAATTAATATTTTTTTTATCCGAAATAATCATATCTCCAGTACTTGAGAGAGCACAAATTATCTGGAGATACTCGTTTTCATTAATGCTCAATAAATCAATCAAACTTGAATGATTCTTTAAATCCTGAATAAATTCCAATCGTCTCTCGCTTATATCTGCAGGATCTAAAAAATGTAACGAATTTGGAGAATTTTTGAATACATACTTCAATAGATCGGTCCCTCTTAAATTTGATGCCCAGTTTGTTAAAACTACAGCAGATGAAGAATTTAAAATTGGTAATATATCAATAGTGGATTCAATTAACTCAGGACCAAAGTTACGGTTATCACCAACATCACTTAACATAACATTTGAAACAGAAAAAGAAGGATTGGTAAATTCAAAAATAGTAGTTAAACCATGTTTTCCATTTTTTATATGCAAACTTACTTGCGAATTAAATTTTTTAAAAACAGAGTTTAAAATCGAATAACCAATTTTATCGGCCACTGTAAAAAGATCAACTTTTGCACCGAGCCTTGCAAGACAATATGCAACATTAACTGCATTACCTCCTTTTATGTCAACACTATTCAAACCACGCACGCTACCACCACCTACTTTAATTTTTTTTTCTATAACTTCTGTCAACCTATCCATATCAGAAATTTGGATAATCCTATCAATAAAAAAATCGGGAAGAACAGTTATTTTAATATCCACATTAGACTTTACAATATCATTTAATTTATAATAAATATTTTTAAAAACTAGGTTAGCATCAATTTTAGAAGAGAAAAATTGGTTGTCACCACCAAAAACCTCATTATTATTAACTTTATTATTAAATTCAAATTTATCGCTAAAACAAATATAATAATTATTATTGTATTTAGAAATATCAGAATAAAAAGTGTCCAAACTATAAATTTAAAGAAACATATTATGGATATATAAAATTATTTTCTTTTTCTTTTTCTTTTTCTCCTTCAGTATATAATTAATTTAAAATGATATATGATATACTAAATTATAATCAAAAAAAAAGAAAAATAATCGATGGTTAAAGTAAAACAGAAAAATGAATAGTGATAATCGATGGTTTTGAATAAATAGATTAATCCATATCCATGCCGCCCATGCCGCCCATGCCGCCCATGCCGCCCATGCCGCCCATGCCGCCCATGCCGCCACCTGGTGGCCCTGGTGGCATTTTGGACTTGTTAGCTGCTATAACGTCATCGATTCTCAATAGCATGCAGGCAGTTTCTGTAGCTGATTTAATAATTTGTTCTTTAATTGCAGTAGGTTCAAGCACATTCTTTTCATACATATCAGAAACAGATGTAGCCTTTACATCGATACCAGTCCATTTGGCACCTTTTCCTTGTTTTGTTCTTAGCTCAGTCATAGTATCGATTGGATCCATACCAGCATTTTCAGACAAGGTCAATGGAATAACTTCAAGAGCCTCAGCAAATTTTTCTGCAGCTAATTGTGATCTGCCTTCAAGATTACCGGACCACTGTCTTAATTCATTAGCAATATATGCTTCGGGTGAGCCCCCTCCGGCTACTATAGAAGGTTTTTCCAATACATCTTTCATAACCATTAATGCATCGTGCAGCGACCTATCTGCCTCATCTACTACTCTTTGAGAACCTCCACGGATCAAAATTGTCACAGCTTTTGGATTTTTACAGCCTTCGATAAATACCCATTTGTCTGTTTCCACTTTTCGTTCTTCAACCAAGGCAGCTGTTCCAAGATCGCTTTCGCTTAAATCATCTAAATTGTTAACTAATCTTGCATCCGTTGCTTTAGATAACTTGAACATATCACTCTCTTTAACACGTCTTACGGCGAGAATACCAGCCTTTGATAGATAGTGTTGAGCGATATCATCCATACCCTTTTGGCATAGTACAACATTTGCACCAATTGATTGAATTTTATCAACCATTGTTTTTAACATCCTATTTTCTTCTTCGAGAAACATTTGCATCTGTGAAGGGTCGCTAATTCTAATTTCCGCACTCATCTCAGTCTTTTCAATTTCCAATGGA
>JBBRRG010000024.1:0-11865 GCA_038200895.1 Candidatus Nitrosocosmicus sp.
TAAGACTTTGGTAAAAAAATATGGTTTAGATTTTTTTATTATTGGTAGAGTTATAGATGGTATAGGTAAAGTTTTTGTAGATTGTTCTGATAAACAAAGGAAATTGTTAAAAAATAAAGGTTTTACTCATTTATCTTGAGAAGGTTTTTAAATGTGAAGCGTAAAAAATTTTATATTAATGTCTCAAGAAGAAATTACCCAGTATAAATGGGGGGTAGCCCATATTTTTAGTAGTTATAATAACACTCTTGTTCATATTACTGATATAAGTGGTGCAGAAACCATATCTATTAGCTCGGGTGGTAGACATGTAACAGCAGACCGTTACGAATCATCTCCTTATGCAGCTATGAAATCTGCTGTTTCTGCTGCAGACGCTGCTAAAAGCAAAGGCATTAATGCACTCCATATTAGAGTTCGAGCAGTAGGAGGAGTAGGACCTAGAATTCCTGGCCCTGGTGCTCAGGCTGCAATAAGAGCTTTAGCAAG
The DNA here is from genome assembly GCA_038200895.1 of Candidatus Nitrosocosmicus sp. Lineage (GTDB taxonomy): Archaea > Thermoproteota > Nitrososphaeria > Nitrososphaerales > Nitrososphaeraceae > Nitrosocosmicus. Next base: position 490 of record JBBRRG010000024.1, read on the forward strand.
AGCAGGATTCCGTATTGGGAGAATAGATGACGTTACACCTGTACCTCATGATACCACAAGAAAACCCGGTGGTCGTAGAGGTAGAAGAGTTTAATTATTTTATTTTAGATATGTGCTTGATTTTATTATTGCCTATTATTTGATCTGGAAATTCCTACAAAAATGGGACCGGCCGGATTTGAACCGACGACCTCCAGCGCCCAAGGCTGGCATCCTACCATGCTAGACAACGGTCCCTTCTATATTCTAAAATTTTTTGTCTAATTTTAATCTTATTTTAATTAACTTAAATAGTAGAGATAAATTGCATTATATTATATTATATTATCTAGGATTGTTATTAGTCCTAATTTATGAGATTGGATAATTATGTGCTTGCAGGTAAGATTGCTTCTACAGTTAGAGAGAATGCTCGCAAAAAAAATCATATTGGTAGAACTCTATTTGAGATATGTGAATCTATAGAACATGAAATCACTTTGCTTGGAGGGAATCCTGCATTCCCTGTTAATGTTAGCTTAAACGAGATAGCCGCACATTATACCGCTGAACCTCAAGATCAAACAAAAGTCAAAGATACTGATGTCCTTAAAATCGATTTGGGTGTCCATATAGATGGATATATTGCCGATACAGCAGTTACTATTTCATATAATTCAAAATATGATCATTTAGTCAATATTACTGAAATAACATTATCTGAAGCAATTAAAACTGTAAAAGTCAATACAAAATCAAGTGAAATAGGAAAAACAATTGAAAATACTATAATACATAATGGTTTAAAACCTATTCAAAATTTAAGTGGTCATTCATTAGATCAATATATAGTCCATGCTGGAAAGTCCATTCCAAATATCAAAACATTGGGATCTTCTTTTTCTTTAGTCAATGACCAAGCGTATGCAATAGAACCTTTTGTTACAACTAGAGATGGCTTGGGAATTGTTTATGAGGGAAAGATTAAAAATATTTTCTCTCTTATTTCTAGAAAACCGACTAAGGATAAAGATTCTGATGCTTTTATTACTTATTTATGGAATCGATATAAAACATTACCTTTTGCTATACGATGGTTGGTTAAAGATTATGATGAATCTAATTTACGTGATATGATAGACTATTTAATAAAAAAGAAAAATATTAGATCTTATCCAATTCTTGTTGAAGGCAACGATAAAGTTGTATCTCAGGCTGAACATACTTTTTTTATTACTAATGATTCAAGTTATATTATCACTAAATAATCATGATAGGTTAAACTTCAAAATCTGTATCATTATAATTACTAAGCACTACTATACTCTAATATATTCAAAATATATAATTTTTCATATTTTGATAAGAAAATGGATAGATGGTTATAATTTGTCTATTTCTCTATATTTATATGCAGAAGACAGAAATAATATAAAAAGCATGATATAAAATAAGATAAAATCGCATAACATGTCATATATGATACTTGACTTGTTTTATGGTTGGTGCCTCTTAACATGAAAAGGAAAAGTACACTCTAAAACACATGTTAATTTATCTTGATCATGTACTATATAATGCCAAATCAAGAATCACGGCAAGGTCAAAAAATCATTTATTTTTTTTAAAACTAAAATAACATGAATAACATCTATCCTTTCCATAAATTACTCCAGCATTCCCACATTCTGAACATTTTTTTTCGTTATCTACTGTTGAATCTAAGGATTTTATTTTCTGAATACAATTACCACAAAGGGGAGCATCAAGATTATGGCTAGAGATGAAAGCATCGCCACATTGTGAACATCTAAAGCTATAAATTTTACCTTTCGGTTTCCACTTTTTAAATGGATTGATCATAAAAACAAATTATACCGCACGAAACACACATTTTAATTTAATGACGTTAAAAAAATATATTATTATTACAACATCACCATTATTAATTAAATCTTATTTATGTTTTCAATTTTACAATTCTAATTAAAAATACTCCTAATGATATTAGTATTAATGAGACAAATAGAAATAGAGGATTTATTAACTGTTTAAAATATTGTGGTGCAGTAGAAACAAAAATACAATTTTTTTCACATATTTTTATTACAGGAAATATTAATAAAATCAATCCAAATAAAATTAACATAATTACCCCTATAGTAGAAATAATTGCTCCACTTTTTATTATATAGTGATGGTTTTTTAAACGAAAGTCCATAGAATAACCAATTCTAAAGCAATAAATATCATAGTTTTGTCAAGTCAATGGTGGTATATTTATATCCACTACTTTCTGGAACCCGTTTAAAATGTCGATTATAATATAAGAATTGCTCAGAACCATTAAGATGTAAGTTCCATAATTTATGAATGTCATCAAAATACACTTTTCTTTTTTTATCACTACGTCGAAGAAACTCGTGTGATAGGACATGAGATATTTGTGCACAATTATTATCAGCAAAATATTTTTCATTTTCATCACAAGATGAAGATAAAGGTTTAGGTCGATGCCATGTAACCATTCCAAAATTTTCTGCATGATAACCATCTAAAGGACGACAATCTGTCCAGAGAGGTTTAAAATATGGTAAATAAAAATGAAAAACAGAATTACCTCGTTCCGAATGGTCTTTTAAAAGGTATGCTAACGATGGCCTATCAAAAATTTTTCCAGGAATTACAGGCAAAATATCTGCTTCTAGTGTTATATCTATATCAAATTCATGTTTTATCCACCACTTGAAAAATCGGGTCATGGATGAAACATAATTCCAATCTTCTTCGTAGCGCAGTTTCCAGTCTTCATTTTTTGCCACATAAATAAAAAAAAGCTTGTTTAGCAATAAATAACATAATTGTTTATATAAATAAAGTTTTAAGTTTATTAAAATACAAAAAGTTCATAATTTGGAAGCAACATACCACTTTAAATGTCATTTAGAAAATTGAGCGCCGTTATCCTCTTAGTTTCGGATATGGATACATCAGTCCAATTTTATAAGGAAATATTAAATATTCCAATAAAGAAAAGGTCAGACGAATGGACAGAATTTTTTAATAAAGAAACGGTATTAGCTTTACATCCAGCAAAAAATAAAGAAAAACTCAAATCAGGTCAACATATTTTAATAGGGTTTTCTGCTAGTGATTTTGATCAAACGATAAAAAATTTACAAGAAAAAAAAGTAGCTTTTTTCAAAAACCCTAAAGAAGAAGGATTTGGAAAACATGCAATCATAGAGGACCCCGATGGTCATTTGATATCTATTGTCAAATTAAAAGAAAATCCTCTAGATCCAGACGGATTTGACTTTTTAGGTTTGATAGGAGCAGAATAATTTAGCAATTATTTTAATTATTTGAATATTTGTTTTCAAATAACCTGAGAAAAATCATTATTGATTAATTTATAATTCCTTACCATTTATCATATAACAAATATTATTCTATCATACTATCTCGTGCATCTAAAAGTAATAACCAAAAGATATCGCTTCTATTCTATCAATGATTAGTTATAAAACGGCTATTGGGTGGTAAATGGACTAATCTAATCTAATCCTATCTAAAGAGGTTGTTGTGCAATTACCAATCAAGTCAACATTTTATAGTCTTTTAATATTTAAACAAGATTTCATATACCTTTTTAGTACTGTAGAATGAGATTTTATTAGTATAATGTCGAGATCAACAATATTATCAAGTAGATATATTCTAGCAATCTCGATACTTGTAATAATATTATATTGTATAATATTCATACTCGATCGTCATCTAATAGAAATGATTTGTTATTTAACACTAAATTAATAAAACTGTCGCGTCATTAAGTTGTACAGCTGCTATACTAATTTAATATTTTGTAGGTCATCAAAATCTATTGCTTTTAAAAATGACGGGAGGTCATTTCTATTTATTTCCTATAATTGAAAATTGAAAATGTTTTATTTAATTTCTCAAGAAAATTATGATAGTTCTGTTTAGTTAAAAAAATCGGATGGGGCCGAAGGGATTTGTTCTAATATGCTTCCAATACATATTATTTGAACCCCTGATCCACGGGTTTCTTCTATAATTGCCCATTATATGATCTGGAGCCCGTTGCGATTCCAGGCTTCGCTACGACCCCACCGTCAATATTATTTTTTTGTATGTACGTATAAATTTTTCTAATTCTATAAAAATTCTTTTTTAATAATTCTATAGGTTATGTCAAGTTATGGTCAGATACTTTCTGATATTTGATGTCTGTAAAAGCCGCAAGATAACTTAAATATCAATTAATCTATATATCATTAACATTGGAAAGTTCTGTTGATTCTGATATTCTTTCTTCCTCAAAAAAAAAAAATTTGAATTCTGATGAAAATTGGGGATTGGTAGAAGAATCGGAACATTTCGCTAATAAAGTAAAACTTTTTCGACAAGATCAATTAAACGCTGATGAATTTAGGCGTTTTAGACTTCAAAACGGTGCATATGGTTCTAGATTAAATAGTGAATTTAGTATGATACGAATAAAGGTTCCAGGAGGTGATATTAGTCCGGAACAAATGGAAAAAATTGCAAACCTATCTGAATCATTTTCTATAGGTTCTGCGCATGTTTCTACAAGACAAAATATTCAATTACATTGGGTACAACTAGAGGATGTAAGTGAAGTAGTTAGAGGATTAGCTGAAGGCGGTTTAACTTCAAGAGAAGCTTGTGGGAATACTATTAGAAATGTAATGTGTAGCCATTTTGCAGGTGTATGTTCTAATGAACCTTTTGATACAACTGTATATGCAAAAGCTATTGCAAAATTCTTTTTAAGAAATCCTATCTGCCAGAATTTACCACGAAAATTTAAATTTAATTTTGCATGCTGCTCTGAACACGGTTTTGTAAGAATAGCCGATGTAGGTCTGGTCCCTACCATTCGGGACGGAATTAGGGGCTTTAGAATATATCTTGGAGGTGGATTAGGAGCCGCATCATTTATAGGACATCTTTTAGAGGAGTTTACACCTGAATCTAGACTATTATCTACCTCAATGTCTACTATTAGGGTTTATGATAGATTAGGCAATCGTGAAAACCTTGCAAGAAACAGAATGCGTTATTTAGTTAATGAAATGGGTTGGGAAAAATTCCAAGCCTTGTTATTAAAGGAGAGGACTATAGTGGAAGCAACAACATCGATTCCTACAAAAAATATCTTTGAAAATATTCTAAAAACTGACAATAATTCTCATTCAACTTTATCGAGCAAAAAAACTCTACCATTGATAAATTCTGATAATGTACAAACTGCCTATGAGAGGTGGTTAAATACTAATGTGGTTGCTCAAAAACAATTAGGATATTATAGTGCGTATATAACACTAGGCGCTGGTGATATTACTTCCAACCAACTTCGTGTTTTAGCGGAATGTATTAGAGAGTTTTCTGAAGAGCAAAAAGCTAGGACTACGCCACAACAAAACTTTTTTATCAGATACATCAAATCAGACGCCGTACCTAAACTTTTTACTAAGTTGTCTGGTATTGGACTTGGTAATCCTGGCGCTAATACAATTGTTTCTCCTGTAGGCTGTTCTGGAACAACATCTTGTAATCTTGCTATAACTAACTCTCATAGACTTGCTAAAGAAATTCAAGGTAAATTTCTAGAATTAAATTTTGACATGGATAATGATCTTCATACTTCTACAATCAAAATTAGTGGATGTCCTAATTCTTGTGGTCAGCATGAAGTAGCAACCATTGGATTTTATGGTGGAGCTACTCGACTTGGAAACTCTATGGCTCCTATATATACAATGCTTTTTGCTGGCAGTACTGGTGAAACTGGCGAATTAGGAAAAATTGTTATGCGCGTTCCAGCCAAACGAGTTATCGATGTAGTTCTCAAAATAATTCAGTGTTATAAAGAAGAAAAAAATGGCAATGAAACATTACATGATTGGGTATATAAAATTTCAATAGGACAAGGCAATGGAAAGACAAAGACTTTAGAAGATATAAAAAAGATCCTTGCACCCGTTATCAAATTACCTTCATTTGATGAAAATCCTGATTCATACAAAGATTATGGCACAGATTCAAACTTTATTGCAAAAACTGCAAGGGGAGAATGTGCCGCTTGAATAATATGACCGGACAAAAAATTAAAGACGATATTGAATCTACTAGTGATCTAAAACAAAATTCTAGTAAAAAAGAAAATACTCTATCAACATCGACATTAAATTTATTATGTGATGTTGACACTTTGAGAACTTTAATAAAAGGAAAAAAAGTTAGAATTGTAGATGTTAGAAAAAAAGATGAATATTTGGAAGGCCATATACCAACTTCAGTATCTCTACCACTAGCTGAATTAATATCCGATGATTCTCCGAAATCCATAATTAAAATCTTGAATAACTTGGGAATATCTGATGAAACTGCTGTAGTTGTATATGATGATACTTTTGGAGCATTAGCTTCAAGAGTTGCTTGGTCTTTTAAATTCGTTGGACATAAAAATGTCTCTCTTTTAGAAGTTACTTATAGTGGTTGGAAAAACTTGGGTTTAGATATCGAAGAAAAATCTAATAATTTTGCTAAATCTTTTCACTCCACCGATATTGACTATTCTATTTATGCAGATGCAGCATATGTAGAAAATGCTCATAACGATAAAAATAAAGTCATAATCGACTCTCGTGAACGATTGAATTTCCTAACCGAACATATTCCAAATTCAAAAAATATTCCATACACCATGATACGCTCAGAAGATTTTATATTAAGAAAACCTTCTGAACTTAAACGATTTATTGAAAATAGGGGAATTGATTTTAATAGTGAAATAATTACCTATTGTGGTAGTGTTGGAACTTTATCTGGACTTGTTTTTTTTGCTCTAAAAACAGCCGGTATTTCAAATGTAAAACTGTATCCAAAATCTTTTAAAGAGTGGAAGTCTTTGGGAAAACCCAAAACAGAGTTCAAAGATGCTACTTATTGGGACCTTTCAGCTGAATAAATATATACCTTTTTATAGCAATAATTTTAAACTTAGCTTTCAAACCATCGGATGATTTCTTCTATATCTTGATTTTTTATTGTTATTTTTATTGGTCCCAGTGGTGATTCATCTTCTTCTTCAACTACTACAACGACTCCAGAAAAAGCTGCTTGCTTATTTAATAAGAACCAAGTAATTTCCATATTTTGATTATTATATAAAACTTTTTTTAGAACCGATATGGTAGACCTCGATCTTATTTGATCTTTTATTTTTTTTAGATCTTCTAATTTCTCAGTAGATAAATGTAATTTGTTATCTTTTAATATAAAGTTAGAATTTGGAAAAACATTCTTTATTGCAAAAGTCACTTTTTCTAATTCTTCAGAGGGATTGACGTAAGTTTGAACTATTATTTCTAAATTTTTATTATTATATTTATTTTCGTTGTCCATGATAATATTTAAATTGTTATAATATCTTTTGCTTTGTAATTTTTAAACTCGGTTATCCATTTTGAAATAATTTTTTCGACATCCTTTCTAAATTCTGTAATTGTAAGGACATTATTGGATATTACTTCGTCGGCCAGTGCTATTGCTTCACTAATTCCTACATCCATTTCTCTTTTATCTCTTTGTAAAAATTTTTCATAATTAGAAGGAGAATCTGATCTATCTCTAAGTTTTATATGATCAAATCTTGTAGGTGATGATGCATGTATGGCTAATAGCTTTACAAAATCTAAATCTTTTAATATCTTAAATTCCTCATAACTTCTTATACCATCTATTACAATAAAATTTTTATCATCATCTAGTTTTTTTATCTTCTGTAAAATTAATTTTGCTACTATTTCGTTACCATGTTCATTTCTTAAATTCCTCATTAACTTTCCTAAATTATCATCAGTTAATTCTATTTTCTTTTCTATTGCTTTTTCTCTGATAATATCACCCATGATAATAACATGAAATTTTTTTTCTTTGAGCATATTGGCAACAGTTGACTTTCCTGCTCCTGGCATTCCTGTCAAACATACGATAAGTCGTTTTGAAATTTTAATTACCCCTATTTCACCAACCACGGAACTTAATTTATTTTTTAATGAATTACTTTATAAATACTAAAAAGGGTTTGAATATACTAAAATGCGTTTATTTATTGCAGTAGATATAAATAATATTAATATTGAAAAATTTCAAAATTACCTGATTCAAAAATTCATTTTTAATTCTTACCATGTCAGGCCAATTCAAAAAAATAATCTACATATAACTATAAAATTTTTAGGAGAGAAAACCGATCTTGAAACAAATGATATTATCTCTGATTTAGCAAAAATTCATTTTGACTCTTTTGATATGGTATTTAATAATGTAGGTATTTTTCCAGATATGAAATTTCCTAGAATTATTTGGGTTGGATTAGATGATAAAAGCTCTAAAAAATTAAATGATATTTTTTATCAAATAAATGATGTATTGAAAAAGTGTGATAATATAAAAAAGAAAAGTAATGCTCTTCATACTTCTATTAATCAAAAATTTTTTCCTCATCTAACCATTTTCCGAATTCATAATAACTATACTATTCCAAATTTTCTCTCTTCTTTTCCAGATAGAGTTATTTCAGAAGATGAATTAAATACAATTAGTTTAAAAAAAAGCACTCTTACTTCAAATGGGTCTATATATTCTGACTTATTTAATATTTATGCCAATAAAAGAAATGTATGATGATATATACAAATTAATTGATAAATTCCTGGATAATTGCAAACCTACCGAATCAGAAACAATCTTATTAAACAACATTGCGTATAAGATAAAAGACCAAATTACAAATTTTGTTTCAAATAATGATAAATATTCCTTTGTAACCAATGTAGTATTTGGTGGTTCTTTTGCAAAGGGAACATGGCTTAGGAACGAAGCCGATATAGATATTTTTGTAAAATTTGATAATCAAACAAGCTTTAAGGATTTTGAAAAATATGGAAAAGAAATAGGATTAGCCTCATTAAAAGACTTTTCCCCTTATCTTAGGTATGCTGATCATCCATATGTTGAAGCACATGTCGACACTGTCAAAATTAATGTTGTTCCTTGTTTTGATGTTTCAAATGGTAAATGGAAGAGTGCCGCAGATCGTTCTCCTTTTCATACGAATTATGTTATCAAAAGCCTTGATGATTATAAAAAAAATCAAGTTAGGCTGTTAAAAAAATTTTTGAGATCTTTGCATATTTATGGTGCAGAAATATCTACCAAGGGATTTAGTGGTTATGTAAGCGAAGTATTAATTATAAAATTTGGTTCATTTTTATCAACATTGGAATATTTTTCCAATTTTACTGTTAATAAAAAAATAATCACGATTGAAAATGTTTTGGTTGATATTGAGAAGCTAAAAAAATTCGATAGCTTTTTAATAATATTAGATCCTGTCGATGATAACAGGAATCTGGGTACTGCAATTTCTCCTGTATCAGCTGGAACATTTATTAAAAGCTCAAGGGAGTTTTTAAAAAATCCTATAAGTGATTTTTTCCTAGATATTCAAAAAATTGGTTATATCGATCAGGCTCTGATAGACTTATTTTCTTCTAATATTTTGATAATTGAATTCAAATTTAGTTTTAGAGCTCCTGATATAATTTGGGGTCAGTTACAAAAAACTATTAGTTCTATTTCAAAATTCATCGAGTCTTACGGATTTAGAATTTTAAAAAATAGATGCTTTACCAATGAAAAAGATCATTGTGTATTGGCATTTTTGATGGAATCTGTAACCATTTCTAAATTTCAAAAACGACTAGGACCAGATATTTTTAGAGAAAACGATGCTGAAAAATTTATCCAATCTAATTCAATCTCTGAGATAATGTGGTTGGGATCTGATAATCGAATAAATTGCATTCTTTTAAGAGAATTTACTGATGTAAGGGATTATCTAAAATTTATTTTTAAAAATAAACATAATCTAATTGGTATCCCTAACGGATTAAAATCAGATTTTCTCTCAACTGCACAACTATATACTATTGATCAACAAAATAATATTAGTGAGCATGTAAAATATACTATGTTTGAATTGTTGTATACCGACATTAGATTATTCTCATAAATTTTTTATAACTTCTCCTTATTTGATGAATTTAATATGCTATCCTAAATTTAATTCAGTTAATTATACCAGAAAAATAAAAGACCTTTGTCTATTAGATTTAAAATTTATAATATTGGAAGGCAATACTATTTTATATAATAATAATATTTTAGGTAAAGGTTGCGAAGGTCTAGTATTAAAAGTTGAAAATATCAAAAATGAAATTATGGCTCTTAAAATTAAAAGAACCGATTCTTGTAGATTTAATATGAAGAATGAATTTGATTTCTATAATCTTGCAAATATGTATAAAATAGGACCCAAAGTGTATTCTTGTACTGTTGATATGTTGTTGATGGAATTTCTTGAGGGGACTTCTATAGAAAATTGGTTTTTAAAAACAAAATTGGATTCGGATTTGATAAAAACCATTGTTATTAGTATTTTGAATCAATGTTTCATTTTAGATAAAATAAATTTGGATCATGGACAATTAAATAAATTATATAATCATGTCATAATTTCTCCAGATAATCTAAAATGCACAATTATTGATTTTGAAAGTGCAAGTTCATCTAGAAAAGTTTCAAACTTGACTTCTGCTTTTCAGGGGTTATTTTTTAAAGGTATTATATCTAAACAAATCCATAAATTTATCCATTATGAACATAAAAAGAATGAGTTTTTAAAATTATTAAAGGGATACAAGAGAAATATTTCTAAAGAAAATTTTGAATCTATAATTTCATTAATATAATGCTTATATCGTTTTAGAATGGTAGAAAGACATTAATTTTCTAATTTATAATGACTTTTATGACACTTCCAAAGGGTTATGTACCTCCTAATAAGAAAGCAGATGAAAAGGCAAAACAATTAGCAGATGAAAAGGCAAAACAATTAGCAGATGAAAAGACCATTTCAAAAGAAAGTAATGCTGAATTGATGCATACCGAAAATTCATCTAAAAAATCAAGATCTCAAAATGGTATTGATTATGCTTTGTTGTGGGATGAGATGAAAAAAGCGTATATGCAGACAGCAAAAGAAGCTACTATATCTTATTTCAGATTGTTGGATATTTGGATGAAAGATTTCAAAAAATAATTTTTTATATTTGAATTATAAAATCTATTTCTATTGGCGAACCTAAAGGCAAACTATTTACTCCTATTGCTACTCTGGTATGTTTACCTCTTTCTCCAAAAATATTTATCAATAAATCTGATGCCCCGTTAACTACTTTTGGATGTTCAATAAAACTCTCGTCACTATTTACATAT
>JBBRRG010000025.1:0-11615 GCA_038200895.1 Candidatus Nitrosocosmicus sp.
TGTAAATATTATCAAATTCTTGTACTGTAAGGCCGGTGAATGATTTAAAAAGCAATGGTTTTTTGGATAACATCTCGTATGAAAGCAAAGAGAGAACAGGTTGATGAATTACGATTGGTCATAAAGCTGTTTACAAGTAATTATGCAAGAGTTCTATTAATTTGCTAACTACTTGTTGTGTTTTTTCTTTTTTTATTATGTGGTATTAATGTCCTAGATTAGATTAACTTTTAAAAACTTGAACTTATTGAGCTATATTTATTAATTGTCATTCATCTAAAAGGTAAATTCAGTTTTGTTTTTAAGAGAAGTTATTATTTAGAAATACATTTTTTTGTTTAACATCTATGTCTTTTTGCATTTTTTTGTCTCATTATTATAAAAAATTATAATTCATTTAAACTGTTATTATATATACCTTCCCTATATGCTACTTTAATTACGAATTAAACCTGTGCTTTTAATAAGTTAGCATAACTTATATTTTGGATACGTAAATTGGCTCAGTATGGCAAAAGGTTCCAGAAGAGGAGGAAGGGTTCGTGATAAATGGAGAGATAAACAATGGATAATAGTGAATGCTCCACCCGCCTTTGAACAAGTTCCATTAAATTATATTCCTATTTCAGATGTAAATACTGCTAAAGGACGAGTTATCGAAAATACATTATATGATGTTCTCAAACAAGATCCGACTCAACATCAAACAAAAATATTCGTTCAAATTGATAAAATCAATTCAGGAATAGCTTCAACCATTTTCAAGGGTCATGAATATGCCAAAGAATTTCTTAGAAGTCTTATCAGACGTGGAAGTTCGATGGTAAATTATGTTCATGAATATACTACTGCAGATGGTTATGTATTTAGAGTTTCAGCTACCGCATTTAGTCAAAGAAGAATAAATTCGTCTAAACAGCATGAAATTCGATTAACAATGAATAATGTTCTAGCAGAAAGAATACCCCAATTATCATTAAATGAATTTGTAAAAGAAGTAACAATGGGGAAAATGGGATCTGATTTGATGGAAATATCAAAGAAAATAGCTGTAATCAGGCATGTAGGTATAAGAAAAACAAAATTAATTTCATCTCCTATTCAAAAAGATGGTGATATTTCGATTACTAAAGATCAGGACATATCTGAAGTCGACAATGAATTATCTGACAACGGTGCAGCTGAAGGCACTTCCATTGAAAATGCTGATATTGTGGAAGAAGCGTCAGAAGAAGAAGAGCAGACTATTGAAACATCTAATAATACTTCAGAAAAGAAAGAAGAAACTGCTTAATTTTTTTTAGATTTTTCTTTAAAAATTGTATTCATCTATCGAGATTTCAATTTTAATTCATGCAACGGAGAATGAAAATAAAGTTTTAAAAACTATTCTTGAGTTTGTAGGACAATCTATCGACTCCATTAAAATGGAGTCAATAAAAACAGAAGGTCATTGGAAAAATCCTATACTTAGATTAATAATCTCTATTGATGTGACAGCCGATCAAATATTTAATAAGATATATAAACAATTAGTTGAAACTTATGGTGAAAATGATGTTAACAATTATATTAAAACTAATACTGATAGAAAAGGATATTTTTATGCTCGTTTAGATAAACAAAAATTTTGTAATAGAAGGATCAATCTCTCTGATAAAGATTCTATACGCATGGTTTTCAAAAAATTAGGGAAATTTGAATTAAAAAATAGAAGTTGATAAAAATAATTAAAATAGCGGATCTAAATACGAATCTATTATATTCGGATAAATTAACACAAGTTTTAAAAACTTTTTTTGGAATTGATATTTTAGGATTCTGTTTTGATAAGAATATATGTATTTTAGAGAAACAAGAACATATTATTCTCAGAAAAAATTTTGAGTACTTAGATAGTTCAAGTAAGAAAGATATTAGCAACAATAAGAATTTTATTCTTAATAGTTCGATTTTTAAAGGTAGTGTTGATGATAATTTTTATAATTCTGATATTTTAACTGTGAAGAATTTACATAACATTAAATCTCTTTTCAAAAAATACAATGGAAAAAATATAGGATTAGAATTTTTAATTTCTGATATTCGATATCGTGATAATAATGATTTAGGAAAATGGTTTTTTGATGTCAAATGGGTATATGAACTATGTAAAAAGTATAATTTTCAATTTATTTTATCCAGTGGGGCTAATAGATATTTTGATTTAATTTCATTAAAAATTTTTAATACTATTTTAAAAAGAATTGGTATCGAGAATAGACAATATTGGAACGATCTCACTGTTTGGCTGGATAACAAAAAAATTACGTATAGCTTATGATACTATATAAAAAAAAGTTTAGATATGCTTGCATTTATATTAAAAAAAATTGTGCTGATGATGATAGTGGCAGTATAATACTTTCTAATTTTACTCGGGATTTTTACAAACGGTTTATTGGATTATATGGGAGCGTTGATTTTTATAAATCTAATATTAGAATTATTAATGTTGTTGCGATACCTCCTGGATTCGTAGTAATAAAATGCAGATTGGAGTATATCGATAATGTGATGTTATCATTATATTTTGTAAATTATCCTCTAATAATTTTACCGGTCTCAGGAACCATTAAGCATTTAAAAAAAAGAATACAAGAATTTTTAATAGATAAAGATTTTCTAATGGAGAGCTAAGTATAAACATGACCAAAATTAAATACCTTTAAATCGAGAAACAAAAATGATAGATATGACTTTTTCTAATACTTTAACTGATGGTTCGGAAAACTGTTCTAAGATCCATGATAATGATAAGAACGAGAACCTTGACAATAAAGAGTATGCTAATAAAAAAAAAATTAAAGCCGTAGCACTACTTTCTGGTGGACTTGATAGCAATTTAGCTGTACGTATGATTAAAGAGCAGGAAATTGAGGTAGAAGCAGTTGCAATTAAAACTCCTTTTTGTGATTTTGATTGTGGAAAAGGTTGTGGTCACAAAGTTATGGAGGTATCTTCAGAACTTGGTATAGATTTAAAAACGATATATTTGGGTAAAGAATATTTGACCATGTTAAAAAATCCAAAACATGGTTACGGTTCTGGTATGAATCCGTGTATTGATTGTAGAATGATGATGTATGATGAAGCAAAAAAACATATGGAAAAAATCGGTGCAGATTTTTTAATAACTGGAGAGGTATTGCATCAAAGGCCCATGAGTCAAAATTCAAATGCTTTATCAGTGATTGAAAAAGAAACAGGTATGGAAGGCAAAGTTCTTCGTCCACTCTCTGCCCAACTTTTGCCTAAAACTGAACCCGAAAAGAAAGGACAAGTTAAGAGGTCTATGTTAGGTTCCATACAGGGTCGTTCTAGAAAGGAACAACTTCAACTAGCCAATAAATTCGGAATTGCAGATCCTCCTAATTCTGCAGGAGGATGTTTGTTAACAGATCCTCAATTTTCAAAAAGAATACGTGACCTTATGAAATATTCCATTTCTGAACCAAGTATTAATGATGTTGAATTGTTAAAATTGGGACGTCATTTTCGATATAATAATTATTCAAAATTAATTGTTGGTAGAAATCATACCGAAAATGAATCTCTTTTAACTCTTGTAATGAATTCTGACTATTTAATTACAACAATTGATATTCCTGGTCCTGTATCAATTTTAAGGATCAGCGGTAAACCTGATTTGCGTAAACATAAGAACTTATTATTAACCTCTATAGGTATAACACTGCGTTACTCTGATGTATTACCTGAAAAAAACTGCAAGGTACAAGTTACAAATAAATTAAACAAAACAAAAATTATTTTCTCATCATTACCTTATAGTATTACTGAAGTAGAAAAATATAGAATTTAAAATTACTGTAAAAAATACTACTATTTTTTTAGCGATATTCTTATTAGCTTAGTTTCCTAAACTTTTTTATAACCTAAAAATATGCAAAACAAAAACATATCAAGTAATCCGATCTATTTAAAAACTTTTACGCTTCGTGACACTAAAGATGTCTCTGAAATTAAAAATGATATTGAAAAAAATATGATTCTTATAATTAGAATAACTCCTCTTGCTCAAAAGGATGTGGAAGATTTAAGAATTGTTGTTGAGGATCTTTACAAATCTGTAAATAGTCTTGGAGGCGACATTTCCAGATTAGGTGAAGAGAGGATAATTATAACACCTTCCAATGTTAAAATATGGCATAAAGATGTTGATGGGCTCTATTCGCTTAATGATTCCTAATTTTATAATATGATAATCTACAAAAAATTGTAACCAATTCTGAACTATTTAGTTCGCATCTCTTCTTTCTTTTGTTATGCAAAAAAAGTAACTATAGAAACTTTCTGCAGTTCTATCTTTATAATATATTCTGCATATTTTTTATCTCTTTTTCCCAATAATACTTGTCTCATTCTTGTATACAAAAATTGATTTGATGGTGATGATGATATGGTTTTAAGAATCTACTACAAGTTTGATGAGGATAAAATTTCACTAACTTATTTATATGGTGTTATAAATATTATTGCATGCTTGTTAGTATGAATTTTAATTAAATTTGATTTAACTATCTAAGCTGCTGGGCAACAAATATTTGTGTTTTTTTCTATGAATCGGCTAACTCCAAGGATTTCTTTACCGTCTGATTCAATATCTCCAATCCGTCACAGCCAAATAACATTTGGAATCAACTTTAAATAACTTATTATCACAATGATGAATTCAGCTATTATTTTTGTTATTGTGATACATATTCTCTTTGTTGATTTGCACTTTTGTATATACAGTTCCAAATTATTTGCATAAAGGCTGATTGACCTTTATAAAGTATTATGATCTTTCTGATTATGATCCAGTCGCTCCCTGGATAACCGGACAAAATATACTTGTGGTCAATACCAAATAAACTATGAAGGTGTCCTTTGCTATTTCTTAAGTTCGCAGTGGAAATAGAAGGTTATATTCAATCTATAAAATTTTTGTTGGGAGCCGAGCCTGCTAATTTAGTATTATAATTTTTTTCTTCAATCACGCATAAATAATGCGAAATAAACATTATTTAGTTCTTATAATATCTTTGTAGCTTCCTGATTTGATTGGTAATGTGTAGGAATATTATGTACTTTGCTGGAATAGCTAGCGAGATTCTGAACTCTTGATCTATCTCCATGATTTACCAATATCTTTCTTAGTTTTGGTTTTAACCGTGATATATATGCATTTAATTGGTTAAAATCTGAATGAGAATTAAAGGAATAATTTGTCTCAATTTTGCATTCAATATTATATTCATTATTATTTATTGATATTTTTTTTCCTTTCTCAATAATTCCTTTTCCTACCGTCCCGTTAACTTGATTGGAGATAAAAATTATCATATTATTCGGGTCATCTATTACTTTTTTAAGATAATGGACTGAATCTATACATTGCAACATTGATGATGGTAATATTATAATACCTGGTTCCAGTTCTTTTTTATCTTCGATAATATTTATTGCATTTAAACTTCTAGATCTAAATGGGTTATAAACCCCAGAAATAATATTCTGATGTATTTCTTTGTTCAAATATTCGGAATAACTTTCATGAATCGAATTTACATCGATAATTAATTTGTCTACATATATTTTACATTTTTCTATTTTTCTTTGTTTTAACAGCTGATCGAGTGTAATTATTATTTCTTGAGTTGTTCCTATCAGCTGTGTTGGAATTAATACTGTATTTTTATTTTTTATTGTAGTGTTAATACTGTTAATTAGTTTCTCAATTGCATCTTCTCTTGATAGGAATATGTCCTCTCTGCCTCCATTTGTAGCTTCTATTAGTAAAGTTTCAACTCTTGGATAGTTCCAAACTGCGTTTTCTAAATAACAACTTTTTCCAAATTTTAGGTCTCCGGTATATACAAAATTATGATCGCCATTTCCTATATGAAAATGAAATGATGATGATCCTAATATATGCCCAGAATTATATGGGGTAATTTTTATATCTGGAGATAAATCTGTTACTATATTATAGTTTAAATAAATTAAATGGGAGAAAACTTCCTCTATCTCTTTATCTGAATAATGAGCTTTTTCTTTATATCTTTTTATATATTCTCTAAAAAGTATATACATTAAAAGCGATGTTGGCTCTGTGCAATAAAGAGGCCCGTCATATCCAAATTTAAATAATATAGGTATGAAACCTGTATGATCAAAATGTGCATGAGATAATACAATGGCATCTATTTCTGAAGGTTTAATTCCTATAGAATCAAATCGTGGAAACATTAAAAATGGATCTTGAGTATATAAATTTAGTCCACAGTCTATCAGTATATTACTTTCATTTGTACTTAAAATCATGGAGGATCTTCCTATTTCAGCAAATCCTCCTAAAGATATCAAACTTGCCTCAACATTTGGATCTAATTTTTCCCTGAAAATCTTTTCACCGATCCTTTTATAAAATTGAGTCCTATATTCTGAAGTTCTACTTATAATTTTATTAATCTCTTTTAATGTGGATAAGCTTCTAGGTGTTTTTTTAAAATTAATTTTCCAACCAGTTTGATTTATTAATGTGTTGGTTATGGTTTCTTCATTGTGAATAATCTCATTTATTTTTCTTACAAATATTGTCGCTTCTCCTAAAACAGGATCAAATAATAGATCTGTAAAGCCTGTTTCTTTAGATATGTTTTTCTCAATAATTTTTATTACTTCGCTTTCTTGTTTTCTTATAGATTCATCTAATCTTAAAACTATCCTCTTTTTTATTAGATTTACTATATTAGATAACACTTGATAATTTTTTAACAAAAATTCTGGTTGATTTGAATAAAGAGCTATTCTTGGACCTTCATATTCGATCTTCGTTAGTGAACACTCACGAGGTAGATTTTGTAATATGGTGGCCATTATTGACTGTTTTTCTTGATTATTCTGATTTGAATTAAAAGTCCTTGAATGCATAACAATCACTATTTATTTTTCTTAAAAACAACAAGAATTATAATTAACAACAATCATTTCTATATAAAAACTTACTTTTATATTTTGATTATTATTTTGAACATATTTATAACTTGACATGGATATCTTTATTCAGTGGTATAATTGGCATATTCTTTTGATAGTCTAATTTATTTTTCATCATTGATAATATTTATTTTAGCTCTTATATGCATATTCGCCTATGAGTTTGTTTCTTCAAAATCCATACCAAACATGACAAAAGAGGCTAAAATTGCAAATAATCCAAACAAAAAAGGCAAAAAATATAAACAGCAAACTGATAAATTTGGATAATAAAAAATATTATAAAAAATTAGATGCCTTAGTATTAGAAAAATTTCAAAAAGAATCTTTTGAGAAGTTAACTTATATCCAAGAACAGTCTTACCGGGCGATAATCAGAAGACAGGATTCTCTACTTGTTGCTCCCACCGGCTCAGGTAAAACTGAGTCGGCTATAATTCCTATTATTAGTATGATTTCATTTGAAAAAGACCACGATAGTCAAAATAAACAAACCGGAATTAAATGTATATATATAACTCCACAACGTTCGCTTAACAATGATGTTTTTAGACGAATTATTAAATATGCAGAATCGGAAAAATTAAATGTAAATATAAGACATGGTGATACACCTTACAGTAAACGTAAAAGAATATATGAATATCCTCCTGATATTCTAATTACCACACCCGAGTCGTTAGCTGTTATTTTAGTAAATGAAAAAATGATTCCACTTTTAAAAACTTTGGAATGGGTAATTATTGATGAGGTTCATGAGCTGTTGCCATCTAAAAGGGGCTCCTATTTATCATTATGTCTCCAAAGATTATCCCTTGTTTCAAATTCTTTTTGTAAAATTGGAATTTCTGCAACAATTGGTAATCTTAAAGAAGCATCGCATTTTATATCTGGTAAAAATAGAAAATGTGCTATTTTAGTAGATAAAACTCTGAGAAAATACGATATCGAGATAAAACATATAGATGGTTCTGTAAATGAGGTTTCTAAATTTATTATTAGTTTTATTAATAAGAATTATTCGTCATCTTCTGTATTATTATTTACTAATACTCGAGATGAATCTGAATTTATCGGCACTGTTCTAAAAAATCAAAAGAATATTCCACTTCATATTCATCATGGTTCTTTATCTAAAGAAGTTCGTGAGGAAACCGAGAATCTTTTGAGGTCTGGTTTTGTTGGAATAGTGGTTTGTACATCCTCATTAGAGTTGGGCTTAGACATAGGTTCTATAGACCTTGTAATTCATTATGGATCCCCCCGTCAAGTATCTAAATTAATACAGCGTATTGGAAGAAGTAGACATACTCGAAGATCTTCTGCCAAGGGTATGATAATTACTAATACTTTTGATGATTTTATAGAAGCGGTTGGAATAGTAAACAGGGTCAATAAGGGTTCAATTGAGTCACAAATACTTCATATGGGACCACTTGATGTGCTTGCTCATAATATTGTAGGAGTGACATTGCAAATCAAACACCCTGTACCATTGCATAAATTATTTGATCTTTTTAGATCTTCTTATCCATTTTGTTCTATTTCATTTATAGATTTTTTGGATTGTGTTAATTTATTGAAAAATACTCGATTACTAAAATTCGATGAAGAAAAACAGAATATCACCCGGAGTGGCAAATCATATAGATACTATTATGAGAATGTTTCAACAATACCCCATGTAGTAAAATTTGAGGTAATTGATTCAATTAGTAAAAAAAGAATAGGTACTTTAGATCAACAATTTGTCGGAGATTACGGTGAGAAAGGTAATGTTTTTGTACTAAAAGGCTCCCAATGGAGGATAATAATAATTGATGAAAATAAATTACAAGTTCATGTGGAGCCTTTGAGTGGGGCACCAATTAATGTCCCTTATTGGGTTGGAGAAATGATACCTGTTGAATATGAAACTGCCAAAATGGTTGGTATTGTCAGAAAAAAATTATGTGATATTCATAAATTATCCCAAATTGATTTTTTTCTTTCGCAGTTTGATTTAGCGTTCTTAAAGAAATTATCTGAAAAGCTAAAATCTATAAAGATAATTCCAAATGCTCAAAATATTGTAATTGAAACCGTTTTGACTAAAAATATCATAGTTATTCACAGTACCTTTGGTTCTAAAATTAATAATACTCTAAGTTCATTATTGTCTACATTTATTTCTTCCAAAACGGGTTATACGGTTGAAACTCGATCCGATCCATATAGAATTCTTCTAAGTTCAAATAATATACGTTTAAGAAAAAATCATTTTTTTTCTTTATTTGAAGATGAATTTGATGTAGAATCAGTACTAATTGCTTCCTTTTTAGGAACCTATAATATAAACTGGAAAGTATGGGGAATTGCCAAAAGATTTGGTCTTGTAGCTAAGGAAGCCGTATATGATAAAAAAATCGCGAGGTTATTGTATGATAAATATTATAAGACATCTATAAGTAAAGAATCAATACGAGAGTTAATTCATGATAAACATGATATTCAAAATACTTCTATGATAATTAATAAAATTAAATCTGGAGAGATAAATGTTCATTGGTACGAGCCCGATGAGTTTTCCGAGTTAGCACAACCAATTCTTGCACACACAAAAAAATCTATTTCTTCTCCATTAAATGTGGAAAGTGGAATTCTAGAATTAATAAAAGAAAGATTGACCAAAACCAAGCACAAGCTAATTTGTATTAGATGCGGTAAATGGGAACGAGTATTTGAAACCAAAGATCTTCCTGAAAATATACATTGTCCTTTTTGTAAATCAAAGTTAATCGCTGCCACTTTTTGGTCTGATATAGAACTAAAAAATATTATAGAACGAAAACTTCGAGGTTCTCCCTTATCGAAGGATGAAGAAAATAAGTTCGATAGAGCATGGAAAATAGCTTCTTTAATAAATAATTTTGGAAAGCTGGCAATATTTGTATTATCTGGTCATGGAATTGGAGCAGATACATGTGCAAGAATTCTAAGAAATTACATTGATGATGGTTCTTTGTTGAAAACAATATATGAAACAGAAAAGCAATATGTAATGACAAGAGGTTTTTGGAACACCTAACCCTATCTCGAATTGTTAAATAAATATGGTTAATACCGTTTCATTTTTTCCCTTTTTTAGTTTATTTTTGAAATGTTAGAATACGGTTTCAATGTTAATTCGAGTTTGCCTTCTTTATTTGCAGTAACAGATACCGCTTTTATCTTTATTCGTTCCCCAATATTAAAATTTTTTAATAAATTACTGGTTTCTCTCCATGCTACAAGCCTTATTTCGCCAGTATCATCCCCAATTATAGTATCAGTTACTGGTATAGTTTCGCCGCTTTTAGTGTTTATATCCATGGTGTTTGGTGATTGCAGGATAATCGCCTCTATGAAATATGCTTTATTTGACATTTCTATATTTTTAATTTTTGTTTCTAAGCTTGATGATAGTGGAATATTTTTGTCCTCATTCAATACTTGTATATATGAGTCTTGGCTAGAAATTTCGATTGTATTTCCTAAAATTCTACTAGGAAAACATTCTATAATGTCGTCTTCATTTATTTCTATGTCAAACAAATCTTTATTTATATTCAAATGATAAAATTTTTCATTCTCATCAACCGTAATACAACTTATTTTGTTTTCACTGTTGTTTTTATTAAAAGAAATAATTCTTAAAATATAGCTGTCAACTGATTCATTATGATCTACAAATTCAATTGTCGTGCCCTCATCTCCATGAATTTCCAAATCTCCATTTCCATAATTTGGATTACCTATTTTAGTTTTAACCCCTATTAATTTTATTTTCAAATCGGTGGTCAAAGATTTTGGTATTTTTTCTTCAGTAATGTTCCATATTATAGTTCTGACTTGTCTACTATAATCGTCGTTAGTCGTTTCAAACTGTAAAGATTTTGAATGCTCTCCCCTTATATTTGTAAATTCTGATATTCGTGGATCTGATTTTATATTTCCTGTTACTACCAGATTTTCTTTTGGGGAGTCTAAAGAGTCTAAGGTTATTGTTATATCTTCAATTGTAGGGATATTCTGTTTCCTTTCATCAGTTACAATCTCTAATGTTCCCCCTCCACTTAAGTTAATAATTGGCTTACCATCCATTCCTGATTTTACCTGGCCTTTCGAGATTTTTATTATGTCTCCCGTAGTGATTCCTAATTGCTCTGGGATAGTTACAAATTCATCCCAAAGTTTTATTTTAATACTAGAATCTTTGTCATATATTATAATGATGCGATTTTTGGTTTCTTGATTGGAATCGCGTTTTAAAAATGCTCTGGTTGGATGAATAGCTAAAATTCTTCCCATTGTCGACACATCTCTTGCACCAATGAAGAGATCCTTGATACTGCTTTCGGTTTTGTTGACCTTGTCTAGTGATACACCTATATCAGCTGCAACTAAAAATAAGGCTCCTTGGTCAGTTAGGTATCCTGCACCTACTTTTCTTTTCTTTTCTTCAATCATTTCTTTTAGTTTTTCAAAATTTAATTCTTGCTTTTCTTCCAGTACTATCTCTATCATTTTATTATAATCCAATACCAATGCTT
>JBBRRG010000026.1:0-11556 GCA_038200895.1 Candidatus Nitrosocosmicus sp.
ATTTCTTTCTGCATTTTCATATATGAATTATTTTAGCTTGTGGGTAATTTAAAGTAAAATAATTATTTGTTAAGTAGATCATATATTACTCGTCAGAATAAATACGCAATATGAAAATTTAAAAGTCATAATGAGAAAAAACTAACATTCTATATAAATTAAAAATACAAAAAAACAATATTCTGTAATACAAAACTTATATACACGCTTCCCGATTAACTTTTAATTATGATAGAATTCTTACAAATTAGCTTTAATGTGGGTGGATGGGGAGTATGGGTACCATTAGCAACAGGTTTAACTATTGGTTTAATTTATGCACTAGCATCTGCAGCAAGAAAAGCCAGATAATCCCAACTTAATTTTTTTATTCCGATCTAAAAATTATTTATTTTTTCAAATTCATATAATAATCGTGAAACTACAATATGTGCTTCCAAGCTAAAAATAGAAATTGAATATTTTTTTTCTAGACATGATTCTATATCCTTTGAAAAATGTCCTTTTGGAAATCCTCCAATAACAATACAGGGGTTTTTAAACTGAAATAATTCATTCGAAACATATTCAAAGTTTTTAAAAATACCATTAGTTGAAAGCCCAATGGTAACATCAGGGTTTATGTATTTACTGAGTAAATCTGAAAAACTTAGATTATCATTTAATTCTAAAAGTATGTATCCATTTTCTGATTTTATTTTTTTGTTTTTAAACAAATCCAAGATCAATCCCTCATATCTCGAATATGATTTTGGTATTCTTAAATTATCTCCTATCTTGATAACCTGATTATTTATTGTATGAACAAAAACTTTAAGCTGATTATTTTTAAACAATGGGGTCGCAAGAACATTTAATAAAATAATATGTAGTATGTCTGGTCTTGCTCTCTTGTAGTCTTGTTTTAAATTACTTGATAAAATGGCAAAATGATGAAAAGTCCTATCCAATAGTATTTGTGAAGGTTTTTTCCCGCTATCGCGAATCTTTTTTAAAGATGTATGCTGAAATATTTCCACTGGAATGGTTTCTAAGGCCGTATCTGCAATAACCAAATTTAACAAATGATATGATTAAAAATAAAATTTATTTCTTATTTAAAGTTATTAATAATTGCATCATAGTAAAATAATAAAATATATAAAATGAAAAAAAAGGATAAAAAAAAAATAGCTTTACAAATAGTTAGTACTTTAATTGACACTGCTTTATATACTCAAGATCTTTTCATTGATAACCATATTACTATCGTCAAAAAAATTATTGCAAAATATAAACTAAAAATACCATTTGAATACAGAATCCTATTCTGTAAAAATTGTAAAAAATTTATTAGTCCAGGTAAAAATTCTAGAGTAAGAATAGGTAGATCAAAGATCAAAGCTATAAGAATAACATGTAAAATATGTGGTCATACTTATAGGAAGATAATAAAATCAAAATCAGAAAATATGTCAAATAAAATAAAATAAATAATATAATTGGCTTGAATTCATAAAAAAATAAAAGAACAAAGAATAAGGATTTATAAGGGAAATTCCATGGATTAAATTTGTAATAATCAAATGGCTAAAATTTTCGATGTACCTGCAGATGATTTGATATCAAAATTATCCGAACAGCTTAAAAAAGATAAGAAAATAAATCCTCCTGAGTGGTCCAATTTTGTTAAGACAGGAACACATGCAGAAAAAATA
Source organism: Candidatus Nitrosocosmicus sp. (assembly GCA_038200895.1). Classification (GTDB taxonomy): domain Archaea; phylum Thermoproteota; class Nitrososphaeria; order Nitrososphaerales; family Nitrososphaeraceae; genus Nitrosocosmicus. The sequence goes on from JBBRRG010000026.1 coordinate 1,698, forward strand.
CCTCAAAATAAAGATTGGTGGTATACTAGATGTGCATCCCTAGTAAGGAAGGTATATTTACATGGCCCTATTGGAATTTCGGATTTAAAAAGCTATTATGGAGGTAGAAAAAGAATTAGTTACAATTTAGATCACCATAAGGATGCGGGAGGTGCTATAATACGAAAGGCTCTCCAACAGTTGGAATCAGCCGGATATATAGATAAAAAGCCCAAAGGACGGATGATTTCAAATGATGGAATGAAAAGAGTGGATAGACTTGCAACAGATATATTTAAAGAAGTTTGTAAAGATAATAAAAGTTTGGAAAGATATGCATAAAGGAGCTTAAAAAATTGTCAGGTCCTCAATCACAACAGCCATCTGATGAAGAAATACGAAAACAACAGGCTGAAGCTGAGGCAATAAAACAAAAAGCATTGGCAATGTTATTGGATTCTCAAGCAAGACAAAGACTGGCTAATGTAAAAATGGTGAAACCCGATCTTGCGGGAGCTGTGGAAAACTATTTGATAAATGCAGCCACAAGTGGACGATTAAACCGAACATTAACAGACAATGAACTAAAACAGATTCTATTAAGCATACAGCAACCAAAAAGGGATTTTAAAATCAACAGGTTATAATGCAATATAAATATTATTTATTTTGATTCATTTTAATTTTTAACTATTATTATAGAGTTAACTATATTAAGGTTTTAAAATTACTTTTCCCAATGAAGGCAGCTGTATTTAGAGAATATAACAAAGACCCTACTAAAGTAATAAAAATTGAAGACATAGACGTACCAAAAATAAAACCAAATGAAGTTTTAATAAAAGTAGAATCATCCGCATATAATTATAATGATTTATGGGCTATATGGGGAGATCCAGTAAAAACACCACTTCCACATATTTCCGGCAGTGACGTTGCAGGAAGTGTTATTGAAGTGGGTGAGGATGTCACCAAGTTTAAAGTCGGAGACAGAGTGGTATCTCATTCTAATATGAGTTGTAGAATCTGTGAATTATGTACTTCGGGCAGGGAATATGATTGTAAAGACAGATTGATATGGGGATTCCAAACTGGTCCGTTATGGGGTGGATTTGCCCAATATACTCATTTGCCAGAGGTTAATGTGGCGAAACTACCAGAAAATGTCTCGTTTGAAGATGCATCTGCAATATCTATGGTTGGAATGACTGCATGGCATATGCTTGTCGGCAGAGCAAAAATCAAACCAGGTCAAACGGTTCTCATAATGGGTGGAACTAGTGGTGTTGGAATGGTTGGTATTCAAATATCCAAATTATATAATTGCAATGTAATTGCAACTGCAGGGAATCAACAAAAAATGGATAAATGTTTAGAATTGGGCGCAGATAAAGTAGTAAATCATAGAGAACAGGATTGGTATAAAAAAGTTCGAGAAATGACAAAAAAAGAAGGTGGAGTAGATATAGTATTTGAACATATTGGAAAAAATGTATTTCCGCAAGAAGTTGGTTTACTTAAAATGGGTGGGACATTAGTTGCAACAGGAGCTACTACTGGATACGACTCTACAATCGATTTAAGATTTTTATTCTTTAAAGGGACAAATCTACTTGGCTCTACGCAAGGGACAAAAGCAGAATTAGAGCAGGTAATATATTGGACAAATAAAGGAAAATTAAAACCACTAATACACACAACATTGCCATTTTCAAATATGGTTGAAGGTCATGCTATGATGGCAGGTGCCGAACAAATAGGCAAGATCATGACATCTCCACAAAAACTTTAATTTTTTGTAGTCTACGGAGATAGAACGTGGGTAGATCTAGAAGTTTAATTTTCATACCGGGCAATAACCCTCGATTTTTGGAGAAATCCAAGACCCTTAATTCGGATATAGTTTGTTTTGATTTGGAAGATTCCGTCCCAATCGATGAAAAAGAATCTGCAAGGATATTGGTGAATAAAAAAATACACGAAATTAATAAAACAGGTCATACTGACAAGAGAATTCTTATTTCTGTAAGAATTAATGCACCTGATTCCGAATTGGCAATAGAAGATTTAAAAAAAATTATAGTAGAGGGAATTGATGCTGTAGTAATACCCAAAGTAGAAACTGAATTCCAAGTTGTTAACTTGTCAAATATTATAAAAACCCTTGAAAAAGAAAATAATATGCCAACTAACTCTATAAAATTAATTCCTTCAATTGAATCATCATTAGGTGTAGTAAATGCTTTCTCTATTGCAAAATCAGATCAACGGATTTTTTCTCTTGTGTTTGGAATTTTTGATTTTTTACATGATATGAAAATTGATACTAACGATGATGAAATTTTGACAGGTTATATGTATGCTAGAGCAAAAGTCCCTGTTGATGCAAGGGCTGCAGGAGTTGATTCGATTGACTCCATTTGGCAAAATATTCATGATATATCTGGTTTAGAAAAAGATTTGGTATTTGGTAGAAAATTAGGATATACAGGAAAATGTATAATTCATCCTTCTCATATAGAGCATGTGCATAAAGTTTTCCGCCCCTCAACACAAGATGTACAATGGGCAAAAAAGGTAGTCTCTGCTTTAAATGAGTCAATGAATAAAAAAACGACAAAGATTGGGGCAATAAATTTGGAAGGGAAAATGATAGATGCTATCCACTACAAACAGGCAAAAAGAATCCTGGAATCCATTATCAATCCTTGAAAACATAATTTTTTTTATAATCAGTTCATAATTATTCAAATTATATTATATTCTTTTAAATTATAAATTATGTTCACTGGAATTATAGAAGATCTAGTACAAATAGAGAAAGTAAAAAAAGTCGACTCATTGTCCAATATTAGTAATACTGATATCGATGACAAAAATATGCTTCATACTGAAATAACAATAAAGCTTAAAAAATTGAAAAAATTGAAAACTGGGGACAGCATTGCAATAAATGGAGTTTGTTTAACGATTGCAAAATTGCATAAAAATCTTGCTACTTTTCAAATTATTGATGAAACCATCAAAAAAAGCTGTTTTTCATATATAAAAAAAGGAGACAAAGTAAACATAGAAAGAAGTCTAAAGGTTGGAGATAGACTTGGAGGTCATTTTATTCTTGGTCATGTTGATTGTATTGGAAAAATAGAACATGTTGAAAAACATATTACAGGAAGCCACGTTTTAATTGAAATTACAGATAGTAGCGTTTTACACCTCATTGCTCAAAAAGGATCCATTACAATAGATGGGATAAGTCTAACTGTAGTACAAATGCTAGAAAATAAGGTAAAAATTGCTTTAATACCTCATACATTAGAAAATACAACTTTGGGTATAAAAAGCATAGGCGATTTTGTAAATGTGGAAGTTGATATTCTCGCAAGATATATTTCAAACATCTACCAAAATATTGGTAATAACAAAAAAAATAGTAAGATATATTAACACTACATAGAAAAAAAAATGGTTGTCAAAAATATCTGAGGCAGTAACAGCATTACGAAATGGAAATTTTGTCTTAATTCATGATGATAAAACTAGGGAAGATGAAATTGATATGGTTGTTTCTGCCGAAAATATTTCACCTCGACATATTTCAATAATGAGAAGAGATGCAGGCGGACTTATATGCACAGCTATATCTAGAGAGATTTCTGTAAAATTAGGATTGCCATACATGTATGATATTTTAAAAATTTTTGGAAAATCCAATCGATCTATTTCTTTAATTACAAAAGATATCTCTCCTTATGGAGATAAACCTTCTTTTTCAATTACCCTAAATCATGTAAATACATATACTGGAATAACGGATTACGATAGAGCATTAACAATTTCATCATTATCTAAAATTTGCAAAGAATTGAACAAGGAAGTAAAGGACAATAATATAATCCTTGAAGAATTTCAGAATAGTTTTATGACTCCTGGTCATGTCCCTATTTTAATAGCTTCGAAAGGACTTCTTAATGAAAGAGCGGGTCATACGGAGCTATCTATATTTCTTGCACAAATTGCAAATATTACAAATGTAACTACCATATGCGAAATGTTAGACTCAGTCAACTATAAAGCACTGTCCTATACAGATGCCTGTAAATATGCTCAAGATAACAATATCGTTATGTTGGACTCAAAAGATCTGATGGCTCATGCAAATAATATCAAAAACAAATGAATAAAATAAAAATAGGAATAGTCGTAGCCGACTTTAACAATGAAATAACAATGTCTATGTTTCATGAGGCAAAAAAATATGCTCAAGAACTATCGACAAAAGTCATATATGCTTGCTTTGTTCCTGGAGTGTTTGATATGCCATTAATGGTGGAAGAGATATTAAAGAAAAAAAGAGTTGATGCAATAGTAACATTAGGAGCAGTAATAAAGGGCGAAACAGGTCATGATAGAGTAATAGCTAATAATACTGCTAGGCTTTTAGGAAATCTTTCTTTAAAATATCATAAACCAATAGCATTAGGTATTACTGGGCCAGAAATGACCTATGAACAGGCTAAAAATAGAATAATACCTGTATCTCATCATTCAGTGAATACAGCTATATCGATGGTTACAAAATTAAGAAAAATGAAAAAAAATAGAATAAAAAATAAAGATATGCAAATAATAGATTAACATGACATATCAAACAACGGTAATTAAATTAGAAGGTTATGGCCCATGGACATTGAGTCTAGGGAGTGATAGAGAACATCAATTACAAATATTGCAATCAAAAATATATACAGATTTGCAAGAATTATTTTCAAATAAAAAAGGAGTAGTTTTTTCAAACAGATTTGATGAATTTATTGCCGTTACAAATCAGATAAACTTGGATGAACATATGGAAATCTATGATAAACTTTCAAAAAAATACATCAAAATAAGAATGTCAATGACAATAGGAGTAGATGAAACACCATTAAAGTCAAATAAAAATTCTCAGTATGTAAAAAATAAAAAAGAGTATTTGATTAGACCCGATATTTATGGAAACAAAGAGAATCTATTGAAAAATTCTAAAGAAATTAATTTAAAAACAAAAACTGAGAATAAAGACGTTAAAATACTTCATATCGACATTAATAATTCTACTGCGATAACCAAAAATTTGTCAGCTTATGAAATAACGAATTTAATTATAAAACTATATTCAAAGATTTCAAACATTTTTTTAAAAGAAGAAAGTTTAGCATTTTATCTAGGAGGAGATAATTTTATGATAATTACAAAAAAAAATATGACAACAGAAAAAGTTAAAGAAATTATTAATTTGTTAACCAAACTAACAAGAATAAATCTAAATTGTGGTATTGGGAATGGATACACTGGTCGAAAAGCAGCTGAAATGTCCACCAAATCCTTGGATTTAATAAGAGGTTTTAGACAAAATGGTACAATAATTAATGTTTATGAATCACCTTGACCAAAGTTATGAAAAATGCCAGTTTTTTATATGGTAACGAATTACAAATAATACAAAATGGGATAATAGTTGTAAACAATCAAGGAATAATAGAAAAAGCAGGAAAAACATTAGATATTAAAGACAGTGAATATTATTCTAGGGTTGTAGAAAATAAAACCACAGATATTGTCGATGCTCAGGGATACTTGATAATCCCTGGATTAGTAAATTCACATACTCATATAGGAGATGCTATTGGAAAAGATATATCTTCGAATGAGGATTTGGATACACGGGTTCATCCAAATCACAGCATAAAAAAAACAATACTTGAAAAAACAGAAAATGACCAATTAAAACAATTGATGAAAAATGCTGCCATAACCATGCTAAACAAAGGAATTACAACATTTGTTGATTTTAGAGAAGGAGGTTTGGCGGGGGTAAATCTGCTGCAAACTGCAATAAAAGATATCCCAATTAAAAGTATAATTTTAGGGAGAATAGATTTTAATGATTTTTATATTAATATGATGGATAAAAAAAAAGTTACTATAGAAAGTAAAATATCTCGAAATTTTAGAGCAAAAAAAAATGAATTAAAAGAAAAAAAAATTATTAAAATTGGTAAAAAGATGTTGAATCTTTGTAGTGGATTTGGAATTAGTGGTGCGAATGAGAATGATGATAATATGTTAACAATTTATAAAAATATAATTAAAGAAACAAATAAACATAAAACTTATAATAAAAAAGAAAAATCAATAGTTGCAATACATGCTGCAGAGTCTATCCAAACAGTAAAAGAATCTTTAAAAAATACCAAAAAGACAGAAATAGAAAGAACCATATTTACCCTGGAACCTGATTTATACATTCATGTAACAAATCCAATAAATCACGATCTTGATATACTACATTCTATGAATAAAGGTATTGTTGTATGTCCAAGAGCAAATGGTATTCTAGGTGTAGGTTTTGTTCCGCTTAGGAAGATGCTAGAACGAGGATTCACCATAGCTATCGGAACTGACAATATCATGCTAAATTCTCCAGATGTTTTTAAAGAGATGGATTTTCTTCTAAAGAGTCAAAGAGCATATGAAAAAGATATTTCGTTCCTGGATGCAAAAACGATACTTAAAATGGCCACTGTTAACAGTGGAAAAATATTTCATCGAAATATTGGATGCATTGATGATGGATATCACGCAGATCTTATTTTCATAGATAAATATGATATTGATATATATCCAATACACGATCCGTATATGTCAATAGTTCATAGGTGCTCTGAAAGAGCAATAAAAGCAATAATGATTGACGGGAAATTCGTTCATGAAAAATATCAAATAAATTAGTATTAAATGATACATGTTGATTGTTATTATAAATGCAGCGATAAGTGTAGATGGAAAAATATGTACAAGAAAAGGAGAATCGAAAATTTCTTCTTTTTCGGACCTTAAAAGAGTTCACAATCTAAGATGTCATGTAGATGGAATATTGGTAGGAATATCCACGGTACTTAAGGATGATCCACTTTTAAATATAAGATTTACAAAATGTGCAACTGTAAAAAAAAATCCTATACGTGTAATTATAGATAGCAAAGCGAGAATTCCTCTGGATTCAAAAATTGTAAAAACTGCCACAGATATAGAAACAATAATTGCAGTAACAAAAAGTGCTCCCAAGAATAAACTAGATATGTTAAGGGGGAAAAATTTAAAAATAATTATTTCGGGCGAACAAGGAAAAAAAGTAAATCTGGATAAAACATTTAAACAATTAGAAACGAAATTTGGGATTAAAAAAATTCTAGTTGAAGGTGGAGGTGAAATAAACTGGTCGATCATAAAAAATAATTTATTTGATGAGTTAATAATTACTATTTCTCCATTGATAATAGGAGGAAGGAAAGCAATAACACTTATAGAGGGAAAAGGTTTTGATAAAATAAAAAATTGTACAAAACTAAAGTTATCCAAAATATATAAAAAAAATAATGGAGAAATAATAATTTATTACAATAACCCTACAAAAATACACCAAAAAAATATGAAAAGTTAAATTTATTTTGTGACATTCGGGCTAAGTTGTTCGATTTTAAATCTTAATGCATCTTTTAATTTGCTATTGTCTACCATGTTTAATGGTTCATTACAAACAGGACATTTAAAAAATAATTCAATTGCATAGTCGAATTTAATTCTATCACATTTTTGATTACCGCAATGATAGAATTCTGAAGATTCTTCGTATTCTAGTCTACTCTGCAATCTTTCTAATATTTTCTTTTTTTGGTTATCGATAAAATTATCTACATTATCTCGTTTAGCTCGCCACCTATACACAAACCAGCCTTTTTTTTCATCCTTTACCCGTATACCGGTAATTAATGCTTTACCAAATAGATCGTATAAAACTTTGCGGATAATATTTATTCTAAGACCGGTTGCAATGGCTATTTCTTCATCAGTAGAGTCTTCTGATTTCAATAATGCCTTCGCAACCTGATTGTACTCTTCTCCTCCAATTAATGATGAAATTTTTATAAAAGGATCTTCTGTATCAACATTTCGCATAAAGGTACATTATTATACTTTTAAAAGATATATAGTTTCCTAATTATTAATTATTAATTAAAATTAAAACAAACCATTAAAATGGAAATAAATAATGGTTATAAAAGGTTAATTTATATTCGATTTACTTACTTGCATTTCTTTATAACATAGAGCTATCTCTGTTTTTGTTGGTTCATTCTTGAAGAATTTTGGTAGATGTGAAGAATCTGGGTTTGTAGCAGATTTTTTTATACAATCATAAAAATTATTCATTTCTATATTTAGTTTCGGATCTGAGGAACTTAATGGTAGTAACGCTACATTTTCAGCTGCAAAAGATTTTTCAATATTGATATTAGAGGTAAACATACTCATAACTATAAATATTGAAAAAGCACCAAATATTTTAAAAGACATTTTAGGTTTTTTCATAAAACAATCAGTGGAAAACACATTAACATTTTCAATATTTTGCTTTTATACGATGCGTCAAATATTATACAAACATTTATAGCAAAAATTCCTCCAATCAATTTACTTTTAAGATTGTCTTAAATCATTTCAGTCTGATATGTGATATATAGACAACATATTGAAAAAGAAATAAGATATTGTTATATTGACTAAAAGTAAATTACTTTAAATATACATTTTCTAGATCTTTAAATAAATATAGTCAAAAATTTTCTTTTCTTTCGCGTTATTTTATCCTTTATATCTTCTTAAAAATTTGTTTTGAATATTCATAATATTATAAAAAAGATAAACTATGATGATTACTGTTTTTTTTTAGATTACCCGAACTATTTAATTCATTTAAAAATTGAAATATAGCCGAGTAGTCCTTATTTTTTAAATCAGTATAATTATTAGCAGCATGAAACAATTGGCGGGATAATCTAGTAATGGGCAAAGTTATTTGTAATTTTTGTGAAGTTTCCATAACCAAATCTAGATCTTTGAGCATATTTTTTAAAAAAAATGATGGGGAAAAATCGTTTTTTAATATTTTCTGACCTTTATTTTCGCTAATCCCTGTCTTAAGTTTTGTAAGATTCAGTATCTTTAAATAAATTTCTGGGTCTATACCAGAATGAATTGCTAAAATAATACCTTCTGACAATGCTAAAGAAATTATGGCTATGTTAAGATTTAATGCTAATTTTATGGAATTAGAAAGGCCATTGACCTCGCCTAAATAAAATATGTGTTTTGAAATCTTATCAAAAATATTATACATTTTATCAAATGATTTTCTATCCCCTGATACCATGGCAATTATTTAACCATTTTTCACATCAGATGGGCCGCCCATGATAGGCGCACTTAACAATGTTATACCTTTTTTTTCCTTTAATAATTTTGAACAATACACGGATTGATCAGGTCTAATGGTGGTACAATCTGCGACAATCAACCGACTATTATTGCTATCAATTACTCCTTGTTTATTAAAAAACACACCTTTAAGTGATTCAAAATTAGTGACACACGTTATAATAAAATCACTTTCATTAGCTAAAGAACATGCATTATCAAATGATTTTGCTCCCATCTCTTCAAAAACTTTTAACTTTGTTTTATCTCTGTTGTAAATATTGATTTTTATACCCTGATTTAATAATCGTTCTGCAATGCTGGCACCCAGCATCCCTAGGCCAATGATCCCTACTACCTTATTATAATCTGTAGTCATATTTTTAAAAATTTAAACATTCTTAAAGTTATAGTTTATGTTTAAAAATAACCTAATTAAAAGAGTAAAATAGATACAAGGAACAAATACAATGTGGCATACACTCTTCTTATGGGCAATAATTTTATTTTCAATAGCCCAAAAAATATCAAGTTTTATGATGAAATATTATTTACATTAAAGGAAAAAAATGACACTGAT
>JBBRRG010000027.1:0-11383 GCA_038200895.1 Candidatus Nitrosocosmicus sp.
AATATTTCTGTTCTTAATCTTTGAATTATTGACAATATATTCAATAAATTTCTTTGAAATCGAAAGATTTCGTCCAAGCCATCTTTTAATATCAATATTTTCTTTTTCATTTGTTTCAACAAGAGATAAGAATTTATCAAAATTTAGTGAAATTGGATCAACCCCTCTTGGTGGTGGAGGAAAATAATTTAATCCAGGTCTTAAAATCCTATGTCTTACATTTATTGAATTGATAAGAGCTAAAATTTTTAATGATTCATTGCATAAGATAATATTTCCGTTTCCAAATAACTCGACAATTAAAATATATTTTATACCTGTGATATTTTGAAAAACAAACTGTATTATTCTTTCCCCTGCAAAAACCGAGACATCTACTAATTTAGAACGCTCTAATTCGGACTTTATTTTCTTTATTGCTTCATTATCTTCTATTACAGGATATTGGTATTTTGTAATACCTATTCCAAAAGTAGAAACAAGTAAAGAGACATCATTTTTTTGAGAGTGATGAAATTTTATGATTAAAGAATTTCTTGTAATAGGATAGATAGTACTTACATAATACACATCATCGATAATTTCCTTTACATTATTTACAAGAAATTTTAACTCTATTTCTGAAATAGCCATCCAATATTATAAACACAATATTGAATATAATAACATAAAAAATTTGTGATTTTTTATGCCATATAAAAAATGGAAAGTAGGGATTAAATGTAAGGGGAATAAAAAAATAATAGCGCATATACTTGGACGTTCAAGATAAAATCTATTACTTAAGAACTATTTTGGCTGCTATTGCAGGGTCGATATTAGGAATAATAATAAAACCTCATGCAGTACAATCCAATACAATAGGAATTACAATAGTAGTTGGAATTATTTTTTATATCATATCTTATATCATTGCCAAGGAATTAGTTGGAAATATCCCAAAAGATAAAAAGAGAAAACTAATAACAAATGGAATATTTGCTTTTATTTTCATGTTATTGACATTTATGGTAATAATATTCACGGTAATAAATCAACACAATATATAAAAATGAGTAAGAAATTTTTGTGGGAATATAAAACTCCAGGTATTGCAGATGAGCTTTTTAATAGAACGGATAATGTTCCTATAACAAAAGAAGAAATAAGATCCATAATAATTAGCAAATTGCACTTAAAAGAGGGATGCATGTCTATAGATATTGGTTGTGGTAGTGGTAGCATTTCCATAGAGCTTTCTATTCAAACAAAAACCACAGTATATGCAATAGATATAGACAAAAATGCAATTGATCTGACTGAGATCAATATTAAAAAATTTGGATTAGAAAATAAGATAAAAATTATGCAAGGATGGGCACAGGACATTTTACCAAATTTACCAAATGTCGATGCGGTAGTAATAGGCGGAACCACCGGAGATACAGAAAAGATAATAAAGCTAGCAATAGATAGGTTAAATTCTGGCGGAAGATTAGTTGTTACTTCCATATTAATTGAAACAATTTATAAAACTCTTAAAGCAATAGAAGATCTGGGATTATTGGAAATTGATATAACTCAAATAACAGTGGCAAAGTCCAAAAAAACTAGATCAGGAACAATGATGATTTCAAGGAATCCTGTGATTATTTTTTCTGCAACCAAATAAAAATACAAAAACTTTAATTGATATTTTTTAAAGTGGTTTTATGACGAATCTAAAGATTTATTGTATAGGATGTGGTCCCGGTGATCCGGATTTACTCACTTTAAAAGCTATAAACATTATAAAAAATGCAGATGTAATCTATACCCCTACTGCAAGAGAAGGAAAACCTAGCGTTGCTCTATCAATAGTTGAAAAATTCCTTAATAAAGATACTGAAATTCATCAATTAGTTTTTCCAATGATTAAAGATTTTAATAAATTAAAAGATAACTGGAAAAATAATACCTTAGAAATAACAAATACCATACGGAAAGGAAAAAAAACAATCTATTTGACAGTAGGTGATCCTTCTCTTTATAGTACTTGGATCTATATTTACAATGAGATAATCAGTCAGCACAAAGATATCGAAGTAGAAATTGTTCCCGGTATAACGTCAATTTTCTCATTTTCTGCTGAAATAAAAACACCTCTAGCACAAGGTGAAGAAATAATAGGGATAATTCCAGCATGCTATAACCTAGATAGATTAAAAATTGCTGCACAATGTTGCGATACTTTAGTATTTTTAAAAGATGGCAGGCATTTTAATAACGTAATAGATATATTGATGCATTCTGGTTTTCCAGAAGATTCAGATATTTTTATAGCTCAGGATGTATCTACGAATAGTGAAGCGCTACAGAAAAAGAAATTATCAGAATTATCAAAAAATCCCAATGAAAACAATGATAAATACTTTTCAATAATGATAGCCAAAAAGAAAAAATGATACAGAAAAATACAGTTTATTTTGTAGGTTCTGGTCCTGGTGATCCAGAGCTAATAACAATAAAGGCAAAAAAGTTATTAGAAATTGCAGATATTATAATATACTCAGGATCTTTATTAAATCCCGAAATATTAGATTCTGCCAAGAGAGAAGCTAGTTTATATGATGCAGCGAAATTGGACAGGAATAAAATATATGAAATTCTCAGAGATTCCACAAAAAACGGAAAACTCGCAATAAGATTTCACGACGGAGATCCCGGAATTTTTAGCACAATAAGGGAACAAATAGACAAATTAGAAAGAGATGAAATTAATTGTGAGGTAATCCCCGGTATTACATCATTACTGGGAGCAGCGGCATCGATGAATTTAGAATTAACATTACCAGGAGTAACACAAACGATAATAATTACACGCGCAGAATTTAGAACGCCAGTTCCGGATAGAGAAAAAATTTCTGAACTATCAAAGCACGGCGCTACCATGGCTTTTTATCTTAGTGTGCATCTACTTGATAGAGTTATAGAAGAACTCCTAAAAGGCGGGATATACAATAACGAAACACCTGTTGCAATAGTATATAAGGCTACTTGGAAGGAAGAAAAAATAATAAAAGGAACAATCGGAACAATATTAAAAAAAGTTAAAGAAGAAAGAATAGTGAAAACTGCATTGATAATTGTAGGCGAGGTCATATCTCCAAAAGAATACGAATTTTCAAAAGTTTATGATTCACAATTTACACATGGCTTTAGAAAAAGTAAAGAAAAATAAATTTATTTTAAAGGAATATGCTCTAATTCCTTTTTATTAAGTGATCCCCAAGCACCCATTCCCTGTCCTTTACCATCAAAATCTATAATTTCACTGAGAATTATTTCATTAGGAGCCATGGGAGGCCAAATCATTGCAACAAAGTCACCAGGGTTTCCAGGTTGATTCATATTAGCTGGTATTAATTTATCATTTTTAAATCCAAATATAGCAAGCTTTGTTTTTACTGTTTCAAATAATTGTTTTTGACCGTGTACAATTACATAAACGTTTTTCTCGGTATTATAATTAGTCATTAAATAATATTAAACATTTAATATCATAAAGATATTGCGAATTATAAATAGAATTGTTAAACAACAAAAAATTGAATAAAATTAATATAATATATTGAAAGAAATACAATAAATTACATTATTTCGTGGTCTTTTATACAATTAGTATTATTTTTTAAGACATAGAGATTTGGTCGTAAATCAATTCAAAATCTTCCACTTTATTTAAATACAATTTCACAGGCAAAATCATTTAATAAATAAAGATGTAATGGAAAAAGGCCTATAGATAATTTGAACATAAAAAAAGAGGATATCCAAATATATGGTGAATTAATGAGTTTAAAAAACATTTAATACCATCTTTAATTAATTTAGTAGCAATATGACATTACCCAAAGGATTTGGTTCACAAGCTAATACTCAAAAAAAGAGAACATTTGATGAATGGTGGAAAACTGTTCCAGAAGATCTAAAAGCACGAACTCGAAAAGGCGATGAAGCTAATAAGGTTATATTGAATCAAGTAAATTATGTATTGCTTCATTTACACTTACAAGGAAAGCATGATACAAAACCATCACATGAAGAATTAAAAGATTGGCTTCATAGCGGCCAAGTAGATACAATGCGTACTACAAAAAAATAGAAAATTAATTAATTTTCAAAATTATACTATTTTTTATTGATTTTATTTTTTTATAAAGTATTATGGTACCATCAAATAAAAAACATATAAGTATACCAATATAGAAAACGGATAGGTATTTTGAAGAACGGTAATCATATTGCAATATTTGATACATTTAAGACCCATCATATAAAGTCAACAAGAGAAGCAAAAAGGCAAAGAGGAATAATTGCACACATCGCAATAGAAAAAGATCCCAAGGGCAAAACCAGAACATCAATAGCTCATATACTAGCAAAAAAATACGAAGTAACTTGGCAAAATATCTATTCTGCTATTTTTAAGGACCTTGATGAAGTACTTTTACCAGCTCAAGTTGTAAAAGAGGGAGGAAGATTGCCAATAAAAAGAGGTCCAAAAGCTCTTCAGATAGAAGGAATTCCATATTATGAACTTACGAATATTGGTCTAATTATTGCATCAACTATTGAGGAAACAGGTGATATTAGATTAAGAATGAAATTACTGGAATCATATATTTCAAATTCTAATTTCAATGGAAAAGAAGAGGAGGGAAAATATAACAATACTACAATTAATGAAGGAATATTACTTTTATCAAGATATGCACCATCATTTATTTTAAAAATAATAAATGAATATATCATTGCATATAATCATGGCGAAATAGAAAAATTAGACAGGCTGGATGGCGAAAAATTAAAAAAAATAATCTCAAAACAAATAACTATTGAAAGAGAGCTTGTTGAAGCTTGTATGATTTTATCAAATGATAAAAAAGAGCTGATAAGAAATTTTATAAAAATAATTAGTTAGCAGCTTATATCCATATATTTCTTAAATAAAAAGTTAATTAGTTTTAATTTCTATATGAAATAGACATAGATTTCAAATCATAAGCTATATCTACATATGAAAAAACTGATTTGGCCTCATTTAATAACTCAATCAAATCTTTATATCTCGTACTGAAATGAGTAAGGCATAATCTATATACTCCTGATAGTTTAGCCAAATTAGCGGCTTCAAAAGCAGTTGAATGAAAGCTTTCTTTTGCTTTGTCAAGTTCAGTCAATTTAAAGGTAGATTCAAAGATCAAAAGATCACAATTTTTAAAAAAACTGCATAATTCATTTGAAGGTCGGGTATCTCCCGAAATACCAATTTTTCTTCCAGAGCGTAAAGGACCTACAACAGTATTAGAAGAGATTAATATATTATTAAATTTGATATTTTCACCTTTTTGTAACATTTGATATAAAATGCCTTCGGGGATTCCTAATTCTTTAGCCTTTTTGACATTGAACTTGCCTGGCCGGTTATTTTCAACCAAGCAATATGCATAAGAGGAAATACTATGACCATGGTTTGACCTGCAAAATACAATTTTGTATTCTTTATCATTTACAAGAACGCCTTCATTATCAACAATAATATGAATATTTAGAGGAAAAGATAAAGTAATATTAAGAATTCTGAAATTTTCAGTCAGGTATTCATAAAGTAATTTAGGACCGTAAATATCTATGGGCTGATTTCGCCCCTGTAGTGAAAGTGTCTGAAAGAAACCTAGGAGGCCTAAAATGTGATCCGAATGCATATGTGTAATAAAAAGCAAAGTTTTTTTATTAAAACCAAATCGGGAACGAATAAAATTATATTGCATGCCTTCACCTGCATCAAAAATAAATAAAGTTCCATTCCTGTTGATAATAATAGAAGAAAGAAACCTGTTTTCTGATGGCATTGCTGCAGATGTTCCCAGGAATGTAACATCGAGATTGGTCATGATTGTAGTATAATTAAATTTAGTTTTTTATTATAGTCAACAGAGAATAGAAGATAAAGCATTTGTTATATCATTACTTAGATCAACTTTAGCACAAGATCGAGGAACGCTATTAGTAGAAACAAGATCGGTCAATCCCGCGGCCTTCATTTTATTTAGAGAATTTTCATCAGATAATGCATGTACACACATAGCATAGATTTTTCTACAATGGTTTTTTTTTAAAAGATCTAATGCTTTTAAAATGGTGCCACCACTAGAAATCATATCATCTATAATAATTATATCGTGGTCCTTAATATCAACTTGCAAATTTTTGTCTAGTATAATATTCCCAGTAATTCTATCTCTAATTTTCTTTATCGCGAAGAAATTTGAATGTATAATTTGGGAAAATTCTTTGGCTCGTAATAAACCACCGATATCAGGAGAAACTACAATGGGGTTAACCAAATCAAATTTATTTTTAGCATAAGCAGCAAGGGAATTGATAGAAGAAATATTAAAAATATTTAAATTAAAATACGAAAGTGCTTTAATACTATGAATATCCACTGTAATCAGATTATGAATATTAGTACATTCTAGCAATTTAGCAATTAACGAAATTGTAGCAAATTCTCCTTCTAAAAACTTTCTGTCTTGCCGAGCATATCCCATATAAGGCATAACAGGTATGACTTCTGAAGCGCCAGATTCATAACAACCGGAAATAATCATTAAAGTTTGCAATAAATGAGAGTCTACTGGAGGATAGGCAGATTGGATTACTATACATTTCTTATTCAACAGGTTTGAATTAATTCTTATTTTACTTTCACCATCTGAAAAAATTCTTAGATCGATAGGAATAGATATAGACTTTAGACGTTCAGCAATTAAGTTTCCTAATTCTAATGAGGAAGGGCCAGGCAAAACCACTACATCTTTCAAGATATTTTTGAAATAATTTAGAATCTTAAAAATGTTAATCAAACCAAATATAATTTATCGAAAGTGGAATTTATGTGGTCTAATGTTTGTGTTATCTCACATAATTTATTATTCCTTTGTAGTGAGACAAAAAAAAATTCAATTTTAAAAATCATCGATTAAATAGATTGAGAGAAAATATCAAAATCTGTAATACAGATATAATAAGAAAATGACAAATTTTCAATATTCGCTTTGGATAACGATAATCAATTTTTCATGATATAGCGATAATTCTCGTCCAACCTATCAAGTATAAAGATGGACTGTTTTTGTATTCAAAAATATTTTGTTGTAAACATACATATCCAATAGGATTAGTAATTCTTGGTCTAAAGCAAATACAATGTGTATTTATTTATATTAAATGGCTAAATATAAGTAAATAACAAGTAATAATTAATAATAGTAACTCATACATTTTAGTTTTTCTATTTTTAAATATAATAAAATTTAAAAAATTATCATATTCATAGTATATAAATACCTCATAAATTGATAAAAAATGCATCTACCGATTACAAAAACCAAAAATAATACAGTCCATTCTCGATAATCGCTATTTTATTTTGGTTTTTTAATTCTTCATCCTTTCTTGTAATACCATTTTTTGTAATAACCATATCATCTAAAAGATCGCTAATTTCGAGTTCCTCTATTATGAAAAATTAAATCTAATACCTATATTCGTTAGTATTTTTTATAAAGGATAATAATCCATTCAATCAATTTCATCAGATACGTTGTACATCATGTATATAATTAGAGCAGATGACCTATGAATAAACATTTTCAAAAATCTATTTATTATTTATTATTTTGACAATGTCAAATTCTATCACAAAAAAAATAAATCCGATACACATCTATCTAAATTGGTTTTATCAAGATTCAAGAATTTAGAAAACATATACATTATTTATTGTAAATAATAATTTAAACGATATCAATATTCTTAGAATTGTAAGGATACATCATATATTGTTTCCCTTGTACCCATATACCGAAGTATGGTCTGAAAATCTTTTTTATTTGAAGATACAAGTATCTCAAGTTTTCCAGTACCATTTTTTGTTAGATCTTTATTGAATTGTAAATAATTCTTTGTATCCTTTGCTACATGAGCAGAGGAATCGATAAATTTTATCGAAGGTAAAAGTTCCATCAAATAATTTTTAATAAAAGGTAAATGAGTACTAGATAATGCAACGACATCAATAGAATCATCAAAATTCGATTTTATTATCTTTTGAATGGTTTTAAAAGTATTAGTTCTATCAGACAAAAAAGATCCATTCTCGACAAGGTCAATGATACCAGATGAATCTATTTTGGTGATAAATATATTCTGAGGGACCTCTCTATTTATCAAATAATTAAATTCTTTACTATTCAATATTCCACTTGAAGCCATTATCGCGATATGTTTTTTTGCACTCATTTTTACGGCCTTTTTAAGTGGAGGTTTGGTCGGGATAATATCAATTGAAAAGTCGTTTTTTATTTCTTCAAAAATTTGAACAGATGGTGTATTTGAAGCCATAACTATGAGTTTAGGGTGATATTTTTCTAAAAACTTAATAGATTTTATTATAATGGGTTTTAATTGATCTTTAGATTTTTTACCATAGGGAAAATTCATTGTATCAGCAAAATATAATATATTTTCAGAAGGGATGATTTTTCTTAATTCTCTAACAACTGACAAAGATCCTAAGCCAGAGTCAAAAACTGCGATTGGCCGAAACAACATATTAATAGTAACTTAATGTAATTAAATTTAAATTATTAATTTGATAATTAATTAATTAGTTTTTAACTAAAGAATTGTTTAAACCGCATGATTCAATGCAACAGCTTCCTGTAGGAATACGGTATCCATGTGGACATACTTTGGGATGTTTTAACAATGTACATAAAGCTTCAGTAAATATTTCTTTCATATGATGTTCAATTCCACATACCATTTCTTCATCAATGTCTATTTTTAAAGCATCTTTCATTAAAACTTCCAACAATCGGGTATTACGAATCATTTGTTTACCTATTTTTTCTCCTTCACCGGTAAGAACAACTATCGAGCCTTTTTTGTAATCGATTAAATTAGAATCATTCAGTTTATGAAGCATTTGGACCACCGAAGGTTGTGTCACATTTAACACTTTTGCTATTGAGCTAACTTTTAATTCCTGGCCGCTTTCTATAATTGACCACATTGCTTTCAAGTACATTTCAACGTGTTCGGCCTCTGCTGTACCCACATACAATTGTTCTGGCAATTCGGAGTTTTTTGAAGAAATAGTCAATAAGTAACCTATACAATATATAGTTTTTAACCTTATTAAATAATTTTTTATAATCAGGATGAATCAAAAAATTAATAGATAGTTTTGTTTTTGAAGTTTTCAGATATTGATTAGATAAAATTTTTATAATTTAAATTTCAAAATAAATCGAAAATATCTAGTAAATTCCCTAAATCTAATTTAATTGTATAATACAATTTTTTTTCCTGCAATATTTCTAAATATAATATAGCAGAGAAAATACTTGAGAGTATTTGAAAATAATAGATCTTACACAAGAAATAAATGAGAGTACACAGGTTTTTCCTGGTTCTCCTAACTTGAAGGTCCTACAATGGTCAAACTATGATTTGCATGGATATGATTCTGAAATGATTTTTACCAGTACCCATATTGGTACACATATAGATGCTCCAATCCATTTTAATCCATCTGGCAAATCAGTAGAAAAAATATCTTTAAAAAAAATAGTAATATTAGATAACGCCAAAGTGTTAAAAATTACAAAAAATGATGATGAAAAAATTGAAGTAAATGAATTAAAAAAATACGATATTAAAATGGATGATACAATATTAATACACACATGTTGGTCTTCAAATAGATTCAAAGATAAATATTTTAAAAAAAATCCCGGTTTATCAAACCTTGCAGCAGAATATCTAGCAGATTTGAAAATAAATTTAGTAGGAATAGACACTCCTAACATTGATCCAGGATCTGACAAAAAATTTAATTCTCATAAAATTTTTTCTGATAAAAACATTCCAATAATAGAAAATTTAATTAATTTGGATAAAATTGATAAAGATGATTTTATCTTTATCGCTTTACCCTTAAAATTAAAAAATTGCTCAGGCTCACCTGTAAGGGCAATAGCTTTAATAAATTAATATTTATACAATTAATCAATACCACAAAAAATATTCATTGTTAAAAAAAATAAAATGAATTTACATATAAACATAGTGATATATTTTATATTCCATGGGTGCGTGCGGTTAACTTAATGAAAATACTACAACTTGAAGATGTACTATTTCCATATAAATATAATAACAGATACCTGTAGTAGGTTACTCCTTTTTAAAGGCAAGACACATATTAAAACGCATTGTAACTGACAAAATAGACAATAACCTGCTGCAATAGTACATTTATAGTACAAGGTTTAGATATGAATAGTAACATAAAATTTTTAAAATAGAAGTAGCAGTTGTTGCAGTAGTAAATAAATAATTAATTTTTCTAACTGTAGGATAAATAAGTATTAAAAATGATATTAGCTAATTAGAGTATTTGTAGTTAAGATAAATTTCTGCTCAATCAAAACTATTTTTTATATTTCTAACATATTAAAAAAGATCACAAATTCAACACAACTATCTAGGAATTAATAAACCATAGTCACTTTAATATTTTTTATAGAATTATAATTATATTAGTAATATCTAGATTTTTTAATATAGAGAATAAATTATAATATGCTCTAATTATATTAACCCCGTTTAACATTTATTAATCAGATTAGTAAAATAATAAGTATATATCTTGAAGTTACCCAAAACCATTGTTTCAATTGTAATTGGTTCATGTATTATTACCATAGTGACAATGACAGGTTTAATATCCGAATATTATTCTTTTTTTCAAATCAATATCCTCGGCCAAAAGATTGAATCTGATTCAAAATTAATCACCGAACATACACCAGGCTATCCTTCAATAAAATCAAATGGTGATATATTAAACCCAATGCACGATGTGTTACCCAAAAATGGCGTAGTAGAGCCTATGAAATACCTTAGAGAATTCAGTTATGGTAAAGTATCTAAACTTCCAAACGGAATAACATTGAGAGAGTTTACATAAATAGCTTCTGATAATAAAGTAAAATAAATATCTCCAGGTGTATTTTATAATAGCTGGACATTTAATGGAACTGTTCCCGGTCCAACAATACGGGATACAGAAGGAGTCATAGTTAAAATTAATTTTATTAATAACGGATCAAAACCTCATTCATTACATACTCATGGTATACACCCTTCCGAAATGGATGGTGTTTTTGAGATGATTCCACCTAAAGGAAAACACCATACGGTTGAGCAATAAATTGATATGTGTATTTTCATTTATGTGGTATCATGTCAAAAAAACAATCCATTTCGGAAGGGTGTATACCATGAG
>JBBRRG010000028.1:0-11378 GCA_038200895.1 Candidatus Nitrosocosmicus sp.
TAGATCTCTTGCGTAATTAGATGCGTATCAAAATTTTACAGATTCTCAATGCTATTTTGTAATATCTATATTATAATTTGCGGCTTATGATTGAGATATGTCCACTTTTTAGAAATTTTTCTAATGGTGCTAATTATGCAAGAGATCTTATCTATATAATCCTGTTTCAAATGATACTATTGTTGGTTTTTATTCAAATTTAAAAACATCATCTCAACTTGGTAACATAGCTGGAGTCTCTGGAAATTTTGTTCCTTATCTTGATGTATATGAATTTAATTCAAATAATATATCTTTAAACAAATTATTTAATATAACAAAAAGCAAGTTTATGAATAATATCAGTTTTGCAATTAACGGATCAAAACTAATCCCATTCAAAGATAATCAACAAGGGTTTGAACTTATATATGATGTCATTGGAGGAAATGATGCGTTTTTGAAAAAAATTCAGGTTTATACAATAATCCAGGATAAAGTGTTTACAATTTCTTTTACTTCACAAAGAGATATTTTTGAAGACTACTTGCCTATAGCACACAAAATGATAAATTCTTTTGAATCAACAAAAAAACCCATTTAAAATAGGATTTAATTTGCAAAAAGAATAAAGATCTTTTTAATATTTTTGTTAAAATATGATAATTTAAAGAATCTATCCCTTTTTTCTATATCCTTTTTCTATATCCTTTGAATATGCTATCTAGACTGTTTGGTGAATGCAATGACTTTTGATTTCAAATCGTATTCTCAAATAGCAGAGTAAAGAGTTTTATTATATGATAAAAAAAATGCCGGAGGCGGGATTTGAGCCCGCGACCTTTCGATTATGAGTCGAACGCTCTAACCAAGCTGAGCTACCCCGGCAAGCTCAGCTCTATTTCAATTAGGCAATTAAAAGAAAATAAATACATTATATAATCTATTCATAGTGATTTTAAAATGATAATTTATGTAAAAATAAAAACATTATGGATATAATAAAATAAATACCATATTGACAAATTATAATCTTGATGATATTTTTAATGATATAATTTAAATAAATAAATAAAAAGATTTTTTAATCAATCAGAACAAATATATCATTATTTATTAATCAATAATATATTTTTGTAATCTTCCAGATTTATCTCTATAACTAAATCCGAATTCTGAAAAATTTTGTAATTGTTCATTATCAAATATTGTTCCATCGTAGCATACCAACATATCATTAATACAACAACTTGAACATATGCCGATTCCACATTTCATATATCTTTCAAGACTAGCTTGAATGGGTATCTTTTTTTCAATGGCAATATCAAATATTTTTTTCATCATTAGTTCTGGTCCACAAGTATAAATCATATCAAAATTATAATATCCTTCGGAGAGAACTTCTTTTAAGATGTCTATAGGAAATCCTCTTTTCCCAAAAGATCCATCTTCTGTTGAAATTAATATTTTAAACAACTTATTATTATCTAATATTTTATTAATAAGGTCGATAAAGAAAACCTCGTTCTTTGATTTTGAACCAATTATTATTACTATATTAATTTTTTTTGTTTTTATAGTATTTAACAATCTGACAAGTGGAACCAAACCAGTTCCACCTCCAATCAAAAGGATGTTTTTATAATTATCTTTTAAAATAAATGAATTTCCATAAGGCCCCCTTATTCCTAATTTGTCCCCCTTTTTCATCTCAAATAAAGATGTTGAACCATAACCATGCTTTCTGATAGTGACTGCAGCATAATTTCTTTTATCAGATATCATGATGCTTAAAGGCAGTTCTTCGATACGGGGTATCCACACCATTAAAAATTGACCAGGTTTAGCCAAATCACTTAATTCATCTCTAAAGAAGAATGTTTTTACTGATGGAGTTTCTTGAACTATATCTTCTATAGTTACCATTCTAAAAGAATTAATATCTTTGAGCAATTCCTATCAACTCTGCAATATTTTTATAATTTTTTATTTCAAGATATTTATATAATCCTCTTAAAATTTTATTAAATGAGTTTAATCCTTCAATACCTAAAATACTCCCTATTTGGACTGCGGATGCACCAGCCATCAGGTATTCTATAACATCTTCTGAAGATAAAATCCCACCACAGCCGATAATTGGAATATGCAGATTTTTTTTCAATTCATATACACATCTTACACCGAGAGGCTTTAATGATGCTCCTGATAATCCTCCAATCTTATTCTCGAGTATAGGGTACCCTGTTTCTGTATCAATCTTCATAGCCCTTATTGTATTTATTGCTGTTATACCATCTGCACCAGCTTCTTCTGCTACCTTGGCTGTTTTGATGATATCTGTATTTCCTAATCCTACTTTTACAAATAAAGGTCTAGTCGAATTTTTTTTAATAACTTTGACAATATTAAAAACTGCTTTAGGATCATCCCCAATTTCCATACCCATTCTCTCTACGTGAGGACATGATAGGTTTAATTCAAAACCCAATATATTCAAGTTTTTTAATTTATTTACTATTTCTGCAAAATCTTCAAAATTAGAACCTACTATGCTCACAAAAAGTGGTATTTTATTATATAATATCTCTGATAAAAAAAACTCCAAACCTGGATTTGCCAAGCCGACTGCATTTATGTAACTATTTCCTTTTAAAGCAACTATTGTTGGGTTTCTATAACCTTCTCGGGGTAACAGGCTTATAGATTTACTTACAATCGCACCCGCACCTAATTTATATAGTCTGTTAAAGATGTCTTGAGACAATCCCAAGAATCCAGAAGCAACAATAATGGGATTTTTTAAATCAATTCCAGCTATTTTTATTGGTAAATCGTGATCCAAGACCTTTTAATTATTTTTGTTTTTGTCTGTAAAAAAAGTTTATTATTACTATATTAATAATTGCTAATATTGAATTAGAAAACTTTGATATATTGATAATTTATTAAGAATAGTTTTATATTGAAATATTCATTTATTTTTACAATAAATGTATTCTTCCATTTCAGTATCTCCAGATGAAAACTTATCTGCGTCTAAAAATAATAATAATGGAATAAAATGGAATACTTTAGCTCATAATGGAGTATGTTTTCCTCCTGAATATGAATTAAAAGCGTTAAATTTTAAAATAAATGGAGATATAGTTTTATTAAATAGAGAACAAGAGGAGCTTATATATTCTTGGGCAAAAAAGAAAGACACTCATTATATTCAAGATCCAATTTTTCAAAGAAACTTTCTAAATGATTTTAAAAAATTAATTCATGAGAAATACGCATCTATTTTGACAACTATTGACCAAATAGATTTTAGTGAATTTTTTTCCTTTGTAGATAAAGAGAAAAAAGAAAAAGAAAAATTGAAAGAAAAATTGAAAAATTTAACTTTAGATGAGAGAAAAAAAATATTCATAGAGAAAAAAAAGGAAATTGAAAAATTGAAAAATTTTTATGGAAAAGCAATTGTTGATGGAGTGGAAGTTGATGTAGCAAATTGGCTTGTAGAGCCTCCAGGATTATTTATGGGTAGAGGACAGCACCCTCTAAGAGGAAGATGGAAACCCCGAGTTAAATCTAAAGATGTTATATTAAATTTAGGTGAAGATGCGCCGGTACCTGAAAGTTCTTGGCTAAATATTGTTCATGATCATAGCTCAACATGGCTAGCATCATGGATAGAAACCCTTACAGGAAAAAGAAAATATGTATGGTTACATGACTCCTCGCTCATTAGACAGAATTATGATAAGGCAAAATATGATAAGGCAAAAAATTTAGAAAAATACATCAATAAAATTCAAAATGAAGTAATAAAAAGAATGTCGTCAAAGGATATTAATCAAAAAAAAATAGCTACTGTTTGCTATTTAATATTTAAATTAGCTATGAGAGTTGGAGATGAAAAAGATCCAGATGAAGCAGATACGGTAGGTGCATCAACATTAAGGATTGAACATATAAAATTTGTCAAAGATAAAAATGGAAAAAATAAAATTGAATTTAACTTTTTAGGTAAAGATAGTGTACCATGGCAAAAGACACTTGAAATAAACTCACAAGAAATAGAAACTTTGTATTATAATCTGATACTACTAATGAAAAATAAATCAAATTCAGATCTTATTTTTGATAATATTAATTCTATGAAAGTTAATATATTTTTAAGAAATATCGATCCAAGAAATGTTCCCGGTCTCACTGCAAAAGTTTTTAGAACATTCATTGCAACAAAGGTAGTAAAAAATGTATTAAAAAATCCGCCTCTAAAAATCGATCCTACATCTTCTTCTGAAACAAAAAAAATTTATATTGCAAAATATGCGAATTTGCAAGCAGCTATAACTTGTAATCATAAAAAAGGAATCGATCCGAGAAATCCTGCAAGCAAGATTGCACTTGAAAAATATGAGCAATCTATAAAGAATAAAACCAATGCGATAAAGACACTAAGAAATGATATATCATCGAAAAAGTGGAAAACAGAAAAACAAAAAAGAAAAATGGAAGAGAGATTGGAAAGATCAGAAATTCAACTAAAATTTTATAAGGAAACAAAAGAATACAGTTTGGGAACGTCTTTAAGAAATTACATTGATCCCAGGGTGTTTAAAGCATGGATGGATTATATGAATTTAGATTGGACAAAAATATATACTTCGACATTACAGAGAAAATTTTTATGGGTTGATAATATTTCAAAAAGGGAATTAAATTCTTTTTTTCCAAAATAATACTTTTTAAACTATTTTAATCAACATATTAAATTAAATTATGGACAATTTTACATATTATTTTCCAATTTATAATGTCAAAAGAAAGTTTTAAAAATCCAATTCCCGCAATTGATGCATTAATCCATAACGATAAAAATCAAATCTTATTCATAAAAAGAAAAAACGATCCTTTTAAAGAGCATCTCTCGTTACCTGGTGGATTTGTGAATCATGGAGAAAAAGTAGAAGATGCTATTAAAAGAATAGTGATTGAAAAAGTAGCATTAAACATTGAACCTTTAGAAATTTTAGGTATATATTCAGATCCTAATAGGGATCCCCGTGATCATATAATGAGTGCCGTTTTCATCTGCTTAATAATAGATGATTTAAAAGGTAAGGCCGGAAATAGTTTAACAGAAAGGTATTGGATACATCCAAACGAATTGAATAATTATAATTTAGCATTCGATCATAGGATGATCCTTGAGGATTATTTCAATTGGAGAATTAATAATTCCACATACTGGTCTTCAAAAATAAGATAAAATTTTATTTGATAATTCTAAAGGACCTGATTGTAGAAATGTTGTTTTCTGTGAGTTTTATTGTAAATGCAGAAGCATTATCCGATTGGACCTTTGAAAGATTTTCTAGAAAAGCAGTTTTATCTTTTCCTCTTTCATACATTCCCCCAGACTCCTTTATACAAAGCGGAAATCTTTGAATTTTTATGTTATTTGAAAATAAATAATCGATAAAATTTAAATAATTTTTAATATCAGAATATTCCCATTTTTCCTCCTCACATAGCATTATCCAAACATCTATAGAATTTTGAAAAAATGCTTTATCTCTTAAATTTTCTAAGCTCAATATATTATTATTAGAAATAGAGCATTTATATTCTAATTGACAAAAAGGGAATCTTTGATTTGGAATTTTGTCTTAAAATTAGGTTTTATTCCAAGAGTAGAATAATCTCCAGTTGAACACGAAAAGCATAGCTCGTTTTCCTTTAGTCCTATTCCTAAAGCCAAATTTTCAGTATCGTTATAAATTACTTCATCTGCACCGATTATTTTTGAGATATTTTCACCAATTTTTTTATTAGATGTTTCATTTTCTCCATATTGAAATGCTAAAAGTTCCTCTCGTGAAGGGAAATCAATTCCAGCATAGCATGGATATCTTATTGGTGGATATGTTATTACCATTGTAATTCTCCTAGCACCTGCATTCTTAATTGATTTAATTATAGCTTCAGAACTTGTGCCACGTACTATGCTATCATCGACGATTATAACGTGTTTTTTATTTACCATTTCTTTTATCGGAATTATACTTTGGTTTATCTCTTTTCTATCCTCTGCAAAAGGTTCTATAAAACTTCTCATCGAACCCTTTTTACTGTATCTATCTTTAAGTAATCCCTCTTCAAAAGGTATTCCTAGTTTAAGCGAAAAACCTAAAGCTGCGGGTCTGGATGAGTCTGGAACAGGAATTACTACATCTGCATCTTTAATCGGATATTTCATTGCTAGATATTCGCCAATTCTTTTTCTTGCCATGTAAATATTAATTCCTTCCATAATGGAACTAGGATGAGCAAAATAGGTAAATTCAAATGAACAATGAGCGTGGGTTATCTCCTTAGAAAATCTTTCACTAGTAATTCCATTTTTATCTATTTTTAAAAGTTCCCCTGGCTCAACATCTCGCTCTAAAATTGCGCCAATTGAAGATAAGGCACATGATTCTGATGCAATAATATGGGTTTGAGTTTCTTTATGATATCCAAGAACCAATGGACGAAACCCTCTAGGGTCTCTTGCTGCAAATATTGTATTATTATCTGTTAAAAAAGTAAAACAATATGAACCCACCATCTCATTTTTTAATATATTCATCGCTTTTACCATATCTCCATTTTGCTTTAGATGAGTGACAATTCTTTTAGCTGCAACTAGCGTGTCTGTCATATTTTGAGGAGTGAAAGTACATCCTCCAACCATATTTGAAATTTGTTCTGCATTTGTTATTGTTCCATTATGAGCAATACACAAATCACTCACTTTCAAAGGTTGAGCATTTTCCAAGGAACTAGACCCTGATGTGGAATATCGTACATGTCCTATGGCAATGTTTGAAGAAAATTTTTCAACAATTTTGCTAAATTCATTAGCCGATTTTGAAATTAATCCTAATTTCTTAAATGGAGATTTATTTGGAATTGCTATGCCCCATGATTCCTGTCCTCTATGTTGCAAAGATCTTAGACAATCTATTAAATAAGGAATTACGTTGTATCCGCCAAGAGAAAAAATGCCAACCACTCCACAATTTTCATGGACCATTCGAATACATAATATCAGTTTACCTGTCTATTTAGTTTTTAATTCGATTAAATATATAAAATAATTAAAGTTATGAGTTGGCTCTGTTAACAGTTATGTAAACATATAGATACTTTCTTTATGGAAACTGTTTGTGATTATTCTGCCTGCATGTTTTTTGTTATAATTTACAGTCCAATCAGATACTGCTTTACCAATATCATATTCATTTCTGAATGTGAAGTAGTTTATGACTTGTCTGTGCATCCACATCCACCTTACTTCTATCAGGTTTAGTTCTGGAGATCTAGTTGGTAGAAATACAAGGTGTATCCTTGGATGATGTTTTACTATCGTTTGCTTCACCTTGTTGGACTTGTGTATCGACACGTTATCCAATATCAAAAATATCTGTTTGATACTGCTGTTATCCTATTTTTGGTCTACTCTATTTATAAAATCCAGAAATTGTTTCCCTGTCTTCTTTTTGTAGCCATGGGTCCACATCTGGTTATTGGTATGATCATAAACACCAAACACATTTAGAATTCCTTTTATCTTTTGAGCCTTGGATACCTTGGATTGTGTAGAAGACCATGAGGTTCCACCGTATGTTTTTGCTGTGATTGGTCCCTTCTCATCCTCATAAAGCAGAATATATTCGGTACAAGAATGTAATCTGTACTTCAGGTCTTCAATCCTCTTTTTTTTAAATTATAATCGGGGTCAGAGCTAGGCCCCAAGGTTATCTTTGACGGTCGCCATTTTATTCCATGCTTTAGAATGATGTTCCTAATCTCCGTATGGCTTATGTTATCCACAAGGTTCACCTCCTTGGAGATAAATCCTGCTAATACTCTTAAGGACCATGTAGAAAATGGTAGTCCATAATCTTTTCGTGGATTTTTGGTCACTACCTCAACAATCTTTTTTTCTATGTCATTGGTTATCTTGATTGGCTTGTGCGTGTGTATTTTTGACTTTATTCCATCTATACTCTTTTCATTGAAACGGTGTATCCATTTTCTTATGTTATTGTCATGATGGTTGGTAATCTTTCTTATTTCAGGAACTGTATATCCAGTATCTTTGAGCAAGATTATCTTGGCTCGGTATCCTGACTCTGTTGGACCATCCTCTTCTTCCATTAGTATGTGAAGCATGTTTCTCTCCTCATTACTGATATTTCTGAGGTTGGTGTCCCTCATAGAACACTGTAAACACAAAGAAAGCTAAATGAATTGTTATAAAATTAATTTGTTAAAATAATCACATATTGTTTACAATGGCACTAGAATGGTTATTACACAGCTCTTAAGTTAACTGTTCTGTAAATACAATGGTAGTGTTTTAGTGTAAAGTATGTGTAGTTGTTTTAATTCTTTTATTTTTATTATTTGTGAATATGGATAAACTGTCACTATAATCAACTTTCTATTAAAACAACCACATCTTGTTTACAAATGTAATTAACCCATAATTTACACAACTGTTAACAGAGCCGTTTCTCTAATAGAATCTATTTATTTAGGATTATTGAATCTTCATATTTCTATTATTTTTTTTATTTATTTTAGTATGCTATCTGGATATCAACAACCATGTTTTCTTCATTTTTTTAATACAAAGGAATAATATGATAAACTAAAAAAGATTATACCAAATTAAATTTATTACCAAGGCTCAGGTTTGCCATCATTAAAAAATCCTCCACTTGGACCATCATCAAATAATGTTGCCGCCCATACAATACCTTTTGCTCCCTCCACTATTGAACGTCCACTAGGCCCACCCATGTCTGTTGCAACCAATCCAGGATTAACAGAATTTATAAGGATACCAGTTCCTCTTAATTCTGCATCTAATTTTCTTGTTAATGCATTAAGTGCTACCTTTGATATACTATATGCAGGTTTTCCACAACTACAACCGCCTTCTCCCATATAATGCAATGATCCTTCTCCACTTGACACGTTTACAATACGACCATATCCATTTTTCTTCATTAGTGGGATAAAAGATTGACATAAAAGCCATGGTCCATATAAATTGGTTGTAATTGCTTCACTAACCACTTCTAGGTCTGCATCAATAGCAGATTGCCATGTATCATATAAAATTGCAGCATTATTAATAAGAACGTCAAGGCGTCCAAATTTCTGTTCTATGTTCTCTGATATATGTTTAATATTATTTTTATTAGAAACATCAAGTTGATAAAAGATAACATCAAGTCCGTTGTCCGTCAATTGTTTAGTAGCATCTTCACCCTTTTTAGAATCACGGGCTGTCAATAAAACAGTTAAACCTAATTGTGAAAGTTGTTTACAAGTTTCAAATCCAATACCTCTATTGGACCCTGTTACTAATGCAATTTTTTTATCTCTTTCTTGTTTGCTCATCTTATGATAAGTTACAATCCATGTTAATATTTGTTATAGGGCAATAAAAACATCTTTGAGAAGATGTGTCAGTTTAATCAAGATATTTAAAATAGTGCAATATCAAAGGACTTGATAATATCTTTGTTGCTTATGATAGATCTCTTGCATAATTAGAAACGCCCTATATTATCCCAATGGATTTTGTATCTGTTAATAATGCTAATGGTTCATTATTCTGTAGGTTACAAGGCCTGATACTATATCCGATATTCTATTATACTTTCTTAGTCTATTCCTAAATACATCGCTCATAATTTTGTACTTTTTCAATCTATAGATGGTATGCTCTATCACTATTCTCTTTATAGAATGGCTTTTGTTGTGTTCTTTTTCTTCTGCAGATAACTCTTTATTTTTCCTCTTTCTGTACGGTGGTGCAGATAGTTGTTCTGGGAAATCCTTTTCTACTCCCAAATATACAAGATCATAAATATTTACAACCTCTTTGGGAGTGACAGAATGATTCTTTTTATGGATATCATAGTCATGTATGCGTCCTTTCTTATGTCCTAATTTATGAATGATAATACCTTTGTTGTTAACTATAATCTGTGTCTTTACCATAGTATGTCTTTTCTTCTTTCCTGAATAATACATCTTTCTTCTTTTATTATCTGCTGGTCTTGGTATTTGCTGTTCTGTACAATCTATGAAAGACAGAAAGTCAGGAAAGTATTGTTCAACTTCTTCTGGTGTTTGTAGCCTCTTTATTATATTGCATATTTTCTGTGGAATAGGAATACATTTTCTTATTAAACTTTCAATCTTTTGGATGTCTCTGCATATGTTACTCTGATCCAAATCAAAGAGAAAGCCAGCTAATGTGTAAGTTATGTAAAGACGATAGTAAACAAATAGCATTAAAAATCTGTCTCTCGTATCCAGTTTGAATGGTCTATCTGCACCAAACTTTCTTTTTCTAATCTCTTTCCTTTTAAAAGATAGACGTTGTAGCTCATGTTTGTCATATCTTTTTGTTATCTTTTTATCGTAAATATTATCAAATTCTTTCACTGTCAAGCCAGTGATTGATTTAAAGAGAAATGGCTTTTTGGATAACCTGTCATACGAGAGCAATGAAAGGACAAGAAATTGATGAATCACTGATCTTATAGCTGTTTATTCTAATTATGCAAAAGATCTATAGTATAATTAAAGTTATGAGGTTAATATTCAGCAATAAATATTATTCATTCATTATTAATAGTGAAGGATAAACAAGAGGTATATTAAATAGAAGTGATAGTGAATGGTAAAAAGGTAACCGAATATGAAAGCGTTAGATTGTCCTGCATCTAGTTAAACATAATATCTGATTCAATAGATGAGAAACACAAGGCATATGTAAACTTTGTCTCTTCACTTAAATTGGCAATTACAAGAAAAGCAAATTGGCCATTTTTTTGCCAAATATGTCTATTCGTTAGTCAGTATTTTGCAGAAACTGAACTCCTCTGCTTATAGTATTTTCATCACCATATAATATTTCTGTTCCATTCTTCGTTTTCCTTATTTTCTTCAGAGTCAGGTAGAATGGTAAAACCAAAATATTTATCCATATTTAATAGAAATAGAATATAAAGTATCTTCTGTAGTTTTTGATGATATTTTCAATCATTTAATTCATACTTTCACAGATAATGTTATAATCCTTTTCTGTATTATTAGTATATTCATGAAAAGTAGATCCATAATAGATTTGTATTATTAATCTTTTTTCTATACTCTTCATCATCTCTTTTTTAATTAGATCGAATGTGCTTTGTTGCATGATTCCATATTCTAAATACATTTAGCTAACATCAACCAACAAATTCTGTGACATGGTCCACCTATAATCAATCTCTAGTCAGAAGAGGCGAAATCTTGCTAGGATTCGATGTCATTGACAACTGGGA
>JBBRRG010000029.1:0-11211 GCA_038200895.1 Candidatus Nitrosocosmicus sp.
TGCTTCTATCGGTGGGATTACTTCCTGTCATGTCCCCCCTAAAGGTGACTTTATAGATATGCTATCAAGTGATTGCCATGTCCATTTGATGCCCTTTTTGTTATCATATTCTTTTAATAACCTAATCCATACCTTTTTGAAGATATCTAATCTAACCCATTCTTGAAATCGTCTGTGACAGGTTGAACCAGAACCATATTCTGAAGGTAGCATTTTCCACTGGCATCCTGTTCTAAGAACATAGATAATGTCGTCCATTACTTTTCTATAAGGAATTATAGGATGACCTATTGTGCTAACGAGTTTCTCGTCTGGTAAAAGGTCACTTATCTTATCCCATAATTTATCCGAGATTCTACTAATTGGGGGTTTGTTTTTATTATCATGATGGTTGAAGCAGAGCACATTTTCATCAATGTTAACAATTAGCTATATTTCTACCGATTTTTAGGATAGGCTCTAAGTTATGGCCTCAATGTTTCTTTTTTACAGGATACTACAATATTCAAACGTTTAATAAAATTCACATGTAAATTAATAAAAGACAACTGTATAAATAAGAATTAATTTAACAAGATTTAGAAAATATATCAATAATAGTTTTCAATCGTGTTTATATATCAGAAAATTGAAAAAAGATAATTGCCAGATTTAGAAACTGCTAAGATACTAAAAATATCAAATAATATGATAATATAAAATCTACAAAGAAAAATAGTAATCAAAATCAGAGTTGTATTAATATTGTTTTTTTTTGAAGGTTTATCAATTTTATTGTATTTTTTAACTTGTAAAAATTTTTTCTCATTTTTCATTAAGCAGAATAGAAAGCATTGAAAAAGATATCGAGTTGTATTTATGATATATCCAATAGCTAATTTTATCTTTTTTAAAGCATTAATTTGTTAATTCACAAGTATCAATTTTTTTATTAATTTGTATTAATTAAAGAAAAAAATATAAGGCATATCCCCAGCTATTTAATACACTAGGAGACCGATAGTATCAATATTACCGATAAACTCATAGAGCAGTTTAAATGATAACCAATGAATGCATACTTTTATCAAGATATTATAACATGGATTGCTGTAGAAACTTCTATTAATTATCATTAATTATGTTATATACACAGTGGATCTCATGATAGATAAAAATAGTAATTCCATTTCAATATTCAAATCTTTAAAACCAAAGTTAATTGAAAATATTGTATTATTAAATAAGACTAACAAAAATAATAATTTATTAATAAATTTAACACCACCAATTATTGAATCAAATAAAACAGAAGAAAAACAAAAACCGAGTTTCTGGATTGAAGGATACGGGTGTTCTGCTAGTTTTGCAGATATGGAAATGATCGCAGGACAATTAAAAAATAATGGGTTTGAAATTGCAAACAATCCTGACAAATCTTCTGTCAATCTAATAGTAACTTGTTCTGTTAAAGATAAAACTGAGCATCGAATGCTTCACAGGATAAAAAACTTGTCAAAAAATAATACACCTCTAATAATAGCAGGATGTCTTCCCTCTGCGGATCAAAAACTTGTTGAAAAAATAAATCCAAATGCAAGTCTTATGGGCCCCACTTCTATCGACAAGACTATGGAAATTGTAAATTCCGCAATAACTGGTCAAAAGAGTATATTCTTACAAAAATCAGAAATAGAAAAAATAAACTTTCCAAAAATGAGGATAAACCCTATAATAAGCATTGTAGAGATAGCATCAGGATGCTTAAGTGAATGTTCATTCTGTCAAACAAAATTAGCAAAAGGAGATCTTCAAAGCTATAGGCTAGGTAAGATAATTAATCAAATTAACAATGATTTAAAGACAGGTACGCATGAAATATGGCTTACATCAACAGACAATGGCTGTTATGGCCAAGACATTGGCACAAACTTGGCTGAATTATTAAAAAAATGTGTGGAGATAGAAGGGGATTTCAAAATAAGGGTCGGCATGATGAATCCAATGTATTTAAAAAATATGATAAATGATCTTGTATTATGCTATTCCAAAAGCGACAAGTTATTCAAATTTATTCATATTCCCGTTCAAAGCGGCAGTGAATCGATTTTAAGAAAAATGAAAAGAGGGCACACTGCAAAAACATTCAAGGAAATAGTAAATCGATTTAGAGAAAAGATTCCAGATATGACTATAGCTACAGATATAATAACAGGATTTCCCGAAGAGACTGATGAAGATTTTGATTTAACCTTAAAAATGATAAAAGAATTGGAACCTGATATAATTAACACATCTAAATTTAGTCCAAGACCTGGAACCACGGCATCAAAATTAAAAAGAATCGACCAGAAAATAATGATACAAAGATCAGAGAAATTACACATTATTACAAAAAATATTGCAAAAAAAAGAAATTCAAGGTGGCTAAATTGGGAAGGAAATGTTCTTATTGATGAAGTAGAAGATGGAAAACTAAAGGGGAGAAATCAATACTATAAATCAATAATTATCAAAAATTACAATGGGGGTATAGCGTCGAGCACAAAAGAAGGTGAAGATAATTATAAAAATAATGGAAAAATTAGCCACTTTGATGGTGATCTTTATTCAAAGTATTCAAATAATCACAATAATAGATTGTATTTAGGAAAAACCATAACGGTAAAGATAACTGGATACTCCAATCATACTTTGGAAGGTCTCCAGATCACATAAAATTGATAATAAATCAATTTTTTTAACCTTGTAACATTTTTATCCATCAAAATATTCCCATTTATGGTTGTCGGATAATAAGAAAGGGCATGATCTCCTAATTATTGGAGTAGGAGAAACTGGTAGTAAAATTACTATTGATATTATAAATGAAATTAATTCAGAATATTTATTATTAAATACAAAAAAGGACTCCAAATATATTTCCAATAATATTATAATCGACACGGTATCTTGGATTAAGCCTCCAATTTCCAAGATAAGAGAATCCTTTTTGGAACAAATAGATGAAATCTCTGCAATAGTTCAGAATTATAACAATATAATTATTATCGGGAATTTAGCCTCTAAATTGGGAATAGCCATAATTCCATTATTGACAAACATATTATGCAAAATCGATGGAAAAGAGATTTTTAGTTTTGTAATAATGCCATTTGGATTTGAAAAACGCAAAATTTTCCTTTCTGGTGTATCATTATCCTTTATTAATAATTATTCAAAATCAACAGTGATTGTAGATAATAATTCATTTTTAAAAAATAATCCAGAATTATCTTTTCCAGAATGTTTTCGAATTACTAACAATGCTATAAAAGATATTATCATATCATCTTATGACAAAGGTTTTCCTAGTGATTTTAATGTGATTGCAACCTGCAAAGAATCTGATAACATAGAAGATGTTTTTAGCAATTCTTTAGCAATGTTCAATAATTCCAACATAGAAACAATAAAAAAATCCTTTATGTTTATTTATCCAGCTAAAGAAAAAATTGATAAAATAGATAGCATAATAAAAACAACTGAAAGAATTACAAATGAAGTTGATAACGAAATAGATATAATTTCCAATACAGACAATTTAGCAAAAATACATTTAATGATTCAAACAAATAAGTCACTGTTTTCATCATACGATCCTTTAAACCAGTTTATACCTATCAATAATTTTCTGGATTTCGAACCCGAAACAAATCAGAATATAAAAGAAATAGCCTATTTAAGAAATATAGAAACGAAGACGATTTAATAAACTATTTTATTATTTTTATAAAAAATAAATTATTATTTGGTTTTAGATTTTTTGTTATTTCTTTTTTTGACCTCTTTTTTATCAGTTAGAATAGGCTTTTTAGAGGCATCATTATCACTTTCGATTGCCAAGTCGGGTTTTACCTCTGGTGCTTCTTCTGTTGTTAGTGCTGGTGCTGAAGAAGCTTCACTCACTATATCTTCGTATAAAGATACAATAACCTGCTCATCTTCATCTTTCACAATTCTAACACGAACTTTTCTGGGAGGATTAGTTTTTCCCTTTTCCCAAATATACCTATTTAATTCTTGATCAATTTTTATTTGTGAGCTCTTCATATGTTTAACTGCAAATTCTCTTATCATATTTACGACTCTATCAGTTCTTTTATGTTTTGCAGTTAACCAAGCTTTACTAAAATTTATTGTATATATCCTTGCTATTGTTTCTTCAACATTTGACATGTTATTCTATCTCCTTTTTTACCATTAACCCACATTCACATCCGAGCGACGCCATGACCTTCTTTTAGGATTCGTTCGAACATGTCTATGTGTTCGAATAATAACCCAGGCTGGCACCGGCCTATTCTGTTTAACTTTCCTTAATAATCTAATTTTCCTTGAAGTGTTCTTTCGGGCAGCCATAATAACTTCATTACAATATAACCTATTTTTAAGTGTTAACATCAACCAATTCTCCATTACAAATATCCTCTGAAATTATAACAAGTATCGAAAATAATAAATCCTAAAGCAGTTAAAAAAAATGTAAATCATGCAAGTTTGCAAAACCTGTTATAAATTTTTTCAAACAATATATGACAATAAAAAAATTAAAAAATTAACAATAATTCCTGAAGACGAGGAGGAAAACATTCAATGTAATAGCAGTTACCATAAAAAGTTAGTAGATAGTTTTAAATCATGACCATAACATAAATTTAAGGTTTTGTAGAATTTGGAATATTAAAGGAGACGATATCTCCTACAGTTATATTATTTTTTGTTGTATAATTTGAATTAACCTCTAATACATATTTTGAAATAGAATGTGGAGAATAAGATGGACACAATAGAAAAAAAACACATGGTTGAAGATTTTTTTCGATGTGAACTATTTTATTATCTGAATTTATCCATAGGATATCCAGAGGGAATTTCATATCTTTCATCCAAAAAGAATAATCGCCAGGATTATGGAATGGAAACAGCATCCCCTGACTTTCATTTAAAATATTTTTGATTGAAAGTCCCTTTGCTTGTTGATCTGGAGTAATTGCCAAATCTACAGGAATAATCAAATTTTTAATCTTTACAAAATTGGTAGTGGTATTACTCAAATTTTTTTGTGCAGAAACTTTTTGATCGTGATTGGAGTAAGTCATCAATAAAAATGCAATAGAAAAAAAGTATAATAATACAGCTATTTTAAAAGTATTTTTTGATAATTTATACTTTAACATATTTACAAATGTGAATAAAACAATTTTTATATTTATGTGTTGATTTTAAAGCATGATTTGCAGTTGTAAATGTATAAATTGTAAAAGTCCATACCTTGAAAGTAAAGACTTTTTGGCAGAAGATGGATACAATGATACTCATCACACCTGTAAAAAATGCGGAATACATTTTAACCATTTAGATGGAGAACAATTTAACATCTGTAACATTTGTAATTATCCACAAACAAAATATGAAGATAGAATAAAATAGAAAAGTATAGAACGCATTTTAAACTAGATAATTCATCAACAATTCTAACTACCTATTTGCAATTTCACATTACTTTTTTTTATAATTTAATTGTCTTTCAGAGCCACTTGATGCGGGGTAAAAAAGATTGAGATGACATTGGATTCCATAAAATCCGCAAGGCAGAATTATCTATTATATACTATTATACATCTATAAATAAATCAAAATCAAAAAAACTATTATCTTTTAGAGTTGAGAGTGTAAGTCCATTTTTAATCAAAATAACTTCGGTATTCAATATTAATTTCAATAGTATTGTTGTTATTCACCTAAATTTATCATCTAAAAATAAAAAGAATTCAATTCATTTTGAAAAAGATAACTAATTATAATTTGATAATATTATATATTTCTTATATCATGTGATATTTAGGCAACACAATAGTACCAAAATGATCAAAATTTAATTTTTAAATAAAAAATTTGTAATTTTGATGATCATTGTCATATTCGAATAAGTATATATTTATATCGACTATTTATATACCCAAAGGAGAGTATGCCTCAAACAAAGCCGATGGTAAGTATTGAAAATGTCGTGGCATCAGCAACGGTTAATCAAAATATAAACTTAAATTTAATAACTCAAATATTTCCTGATGTAGAGTATCATCCAGATCAGTTTCCTGGCCTAGTATTCAGGCTCAAAGCACCTAAAACAGCTACATTGATTTTCAGTTCAGGCAAAATGGTTTGTACTGGAGCTAAATCAGAAGAACAAGCTATCAAAGCAGTAAAAAATGTAGTACAAAAATTAAGAAAAGGAGGTATACCGGTAGAGAATGATCCCATAATAGAAATTCAAAATATTGTAGCTTCTGCAAGCTTGGGAGGAAAAATTCACCTGGAATTAGCAGCTAGAATATTGCCAAGAAGTATGTACGAACCAGAACAATTTCCGGGTTTAATTCACAGAATGCTTGATCCTAAAACAGTAATATTATTATTTGCAAGTGGAAAATTGGTTTGTACTGGAGCTAAAAAAGAAACTGAAGTATATAGAGCCGTAACAAACTTGCATATATTATTAGAAGAAAAGAATTTAATGATTTATGAAAGTTAGTTAATTTTTTAAAGTTCTCTTTTTAAGTCAAGATAATAGTCCTTATTTATTTTATTATATAAATATAAAGTTTCAAAAATTTCATTTATAGAAATAATTTTGTGAATTCGTATATTATATTTCTTCATTAGATTTTCAGCACCTTGTTCTCTATCTACAAACACTAGAATATCATTTATAATAGATTTGTCTATTAAAAGTTCTATTGAAGAGAGTAATGAATTACCAGTAGTCATAACATCATCTACAAATAATATTTTAGAATTTGAAATGAGATCACCCTCGAAAATTTTCTGTGTCCCATATTCCTTTGCGGTTTTTCTAACATAAATATGAGGCTTAAATAACTCGTATGCAAGAGAAGAGCCAAAAATAGTTCCGGAAGTAGGAATAGAACAAATATATTCAAAATTATCCAAACCAATATTGTTCATTATATACCATTTTAATAAAAAAATGCTATTTCTGAAATATTTTGGATAACTTTGTAAAATTCTTAAATCAAGATAATATTTACTTTTTTTTCCGCTTGATAAAGTAAAATCATCACCCAACTTGATGGCTTCTTTGTTATATAAAAATAAAATTAAATCATCTAATAAAGTTTTTTTATTGTATCCATCTTGTTGCATATTCAAACAAATTGATATTCTTTTATTTTATATGTTGCCCTTTTATTCATACCTTTAAAGAATGCCAGAAATATGGTTAGGATATGGAGATTCCGAAGTTATTCTAGATATAAAATATGAAAACATTTTAGACAATAATAAACCAGAATTCCCTTTATTAGATAGCGAATCCTTGAATTTAGAATTTGAGGATAAAATTCATTTAAAAAATTCTACATTAATTCTTACTTTCACGCCATTTTTACAAATGATACCCATTTTGAAACACATTAAAGAAAAAAGCAATAGATTCGAATTGAATAATGTAGAATTTAATACATTATCAAAAAATATACCATTTAAAATTAAAAGGATTTTAAATGATAATGGCATAACGATTAACAGAATAGAAAATGATGAAATTTTAAATAAAATGAAAAATTTTGAAAAAGCAATTTTATTGGAAAAAATTGAATACGATCCATTTTTTGGATATAGGGGAGCAAGCACAGAATTGATGAGATCAAGTTTCCCAGATAAAATGAATCACGCATATTCAACTATTGTTGACAAAATCCCACAACCAGGAATAATAACTGAACCATTAAATATTTCATTGGAGGGCTCAAGATCATTGAATTTTGAATCTATTCATGTTATAGCAAACAATAATGGGATAAATTCCATTTATTCCGGAGATACAGAATATTCGTTTAAAAATGCAATTGAAATATTTGATAAAATCTCAAAGAAAAAAATTGAAAAAGCAAAATCTGTTTTTATTACAGGGAATAGCAATTTTAATCTTCAAGCTACTTTAAGCAATAGTTTAAATTTATTATGGAATAATTATCAGGCAGTAAAGGAAAATGGCATTATTATATTATTATCAGAGAATAAAATGGGTTTAGGAAATGGCGCATTACTTCAATTTATTGAGAACAGATTAGATCAAACTGAATTAAAAAAAAATCAATACAAAAAAGATTTAGAACATATCAATTATTTGAATTTAATTAAAGATAAATTCGATATTTATGCCATATCAACTTTACCCAAAGTTTATTTAAACAAATTAGGATTTAAAACTCTCTCAAAAATTAAAGATGGCCTGGAAACTATTTTAATGAAAAATGGTAAAAATACCAAAATACTAATAATTTCAAATTCTGAAATAACAAGAATTTTAGATTCTAGTAATCAAAATTAAACATGTGAAAGAAATAATAAAAAGATCACAAGGTTATTATCCTTTGTAAATTAATTTAAATTGAATTTCATATAAATGAAAGATGAGAACCTTTATTATATAATAACCCTTGAATTGGGAATTGTCATTTTAAATTCCGATAAAGATGTCATTTACTTTAATAAATTTAATAATCCAATAGAATCGCATACAAAATTTAAAGATAAAGATTATGAAGAAATTGTAGAAAGTATTAAATTTTTAGAAAAACACAAGAATATTAAAATTTTAACAAATTTTCCCGAGATAACAAATTTATTAAAAGATAAAGATT
The DNA here is from genome assembly GCA_038200895.1 of Candidatus Nitrosocosmicus sp. Classification (GTDB taxonomy): domain Archaea; phylum Thermoproteota; class Nitrososphaeria; order Nitrososphaerales; family Nitrososphaeraceae; genus Nitrosocosmicus. The sequence goes on from JBBRRG010000029.1 coordinate 8,691, forward strand.
ATGAAGCGATTGAAAAAATATCACCACCAATAGAAAAATATATCCAAATAAATAAATTAAAGATTTATCTCAAATCTAACATTTTTTCAAATGAAAAAGAGATAATAAAAGAGTTAAGAGATTTTTCTTTAAAATGGTCCTCATTGAAGATTCAAGAAGCATCAGAACAAATTGATTTACATATAAGTCAATCTATCAATGCCTTAGATGAGATTGATAAGATATCAAACACTTTGGCAACCAGAATGAGAGAATGGTACGGATTACATTTCCCAGAACTTGACAATCTTTTACAAAATGCCAATACATATTCTCATATAGTATCTACCTGTGGTAAAAGAGACAACATAACAAAGGATTTTTTAAAAACAATTGATATCCCCGACAACAAAATTGAAATAATTATAGAAGTGTCTCAGAGAAGCAGAGGTGGTAAAATAACTGAACAGAATCTATTTATAGTTCAAAATATAGCCCAGCAAGTCATATCACTAAATAAAATAAGAAAGAATTTAGAAGAGCATATAGAGTCGTCAATGGAAGAAATTGCCCCTAATATCAAAGGTTTACTTACTGCATCTGTCGGTGCAAGGCTAATTTCGAAGGCAGGTAGTTTAAAAAAATTATCTTCCCTATCTGCAAGTACAATCCAAATATTAGGAGCAGAAAAAGCATTATTTAGAACTCTAAAAACTGGATCTAACCCACCAAAGCATGGGATTCTATTTCAGCATCCTGTAATTCATTCTGCGCCTAAATGGCAAAGAGGCAAAATGGCTAGAGCAGTAGCAGCTAAAACCGCTATTGCTTCTAGGTTAGATGTCTATGGGCAAGATCCTACAGTTAATCAGGCATTATCAAACAAACTAAATGATAGAATTTCAGAAATCCAAGAAAAATATAAGGAGCCCCCAACAATAGATCAAAGAAACGCGTCAGCAAGAAACAATAAAAGGCCTGTTTTTGGCAGAAGTGCCAGAGATGGAGGCGATGGAAGCTGGAAAGGGAAAAGTAGCGACTCAAAGTTTAAAAAAAATAAATTTAAAAAAAGATACCATAAATCAAATAAAAAGTGAATAATTATATGCATGTAAAAATAATAATGATAAGTAAAGGTAATGATAAAAAATAATTAACCAATTAAATATTATTAAAAGATTTGATAATGGTTCGTATGTTATTTTAATCGATAATACGAATGAAAAATATCTTGCAACACAGAATCTCATTAATGGTAATAGTGTATATGGTGAAAAGATAATAAAAAATGATGATATAGAATATAGATTATGGGATCCATTTAGAAGCAAACTTGCAGGAGCGATATTAAAAGGTCTTAAAGAAAATCCCATTAAAGAATCATCAAAAGTACTGTATTTAGGAGCATCTACCGGAACTACAGTAAGCCATGTATCTGACATTATAGGAAATAATGGAATAGTATTTCCAGTAGAACCATCAGTTAGGGTAGCAAGAGAGTTGTTGGAGAACGTATCTTCAAAGAGAAATAACATTATACCAATCTTATTGGATGCAAGAAATTATTTAAAATATTATGGATATTTTGGAATTGTTGATGTGGTCTATTCAGACATTGCTCAACCAGATCAAACAATGATAGCAATAGATAACTGCAAAAGTTATTTAAAAGAAAATGGCGACTTATTGATAATAATTAAAACAAGGAGTATAGATGTATTAATAGATCCAAAAATAGTTACTCAGAATGAAGCAAAAAAACTTGAAGAGCATAATTTTACCATCGTTCAAATACTAAATCTAGAGCCATTTGAAAAAGACCATTTCATCATACATGCAAAGTTTAATAAAAACAGTCAGACAATTGTATAAGAACAATAAAAGAATATATTTTTCAATATAGCAATAATAAAAGCTATTCTTCAAACAATTATTTAATTTTGTGAGGAGTTTGAGGAAAAAAATGATCAATTCAGTAATTTTTTTATGTCCAATAATGAGGCATTAGTTTTAAAACCATTTGTAGCAAAAATAGTTTTACTGGATAAATAACCATTTTTTTTTAGTAGCCTAAGTATATTCTCAATACTCATTACATTTTTTTTTAAAACTTTCCCCATTTCATCATTAATATAATGATAAGGAAGATAATCTATTTCACTTAAAGCAATAGCAAAGAAATCTTTCATGGATTTGGATATGGATGTTTGAGAGTCAGATTCAACGACTGAATTTATTATTTGAGAGATCAGTTCTTTATCGAATAAATTAGATATCCACATTGGCCCTCCAATAGTTACTTTATGATGGCAATTAATACAATCCATTATCCCGTATGGCTTCTTAATCAAATATCTGTTTGCACAATTAAAACAATGAACTACATATCCGAGTTTTTCTTGTATCATATTTGCAAAATAATTGCTTTTTATAACTTTACAATACACTCGAACATAATTTCTGTAGATATGTGAAAAAATAGGGACAATTGACAAATCCATTCTAGAGGCAATCAAAGCAATAGAGGATATTAATAGCCTGA